>NZ_JADEWG010000300.1 GCF_015207735.1 [Phormidium] sp. LEGE 05292 | reverse complement strand
GGGACAAGGAGACAAGGGGACAAGGGGACAAGGGGACAAGGAGAAAATTTAATTCTCCTCTGCTCCTCTGCTCCTCTGCTCCTCTGCTCCTCTGCTCCTCTGCTCCTCTACTTCTCTGCTTCTCTGCTTCTCTGCTCCTGGAGCCCCTTGTCTCTCTGCTAGTTTATTCCCATTCGATCGTTCCTGGTGGTTTAGAAGTAATGTCGTAAACTACTCGGTTAACTCCAGCAACTTCATTAACAATACGGTTAGCAATCAGTTCTAACAAATCGTAGGGTACTCTTGCCCAGTCTGCTGTCATGCCATCTTCGCTTTTCACGAAGCGGAGGACGATCGGATAAGCATAAGTACGTTGATCGCCCATTACGCCAACACTACGAATGGGTAGGAGAACGGCGAATGCTTGCCATAACTCGCTGTACATTTCGTGACGGTTGATTTCCTGACGCACGATTAAATCGGCATCGCGGAGAATATTTAACCTTTCGCTGGTAACTTCGCCTAAAATGCGAATAGCGAGTCCGGGGCCGGGGAAAGGATGTCTGTTGACGATTTCTTCTGGTAAACCGATCGATCTTCCTACTTTCCGCACTTCGTCTTTAAACAGTTTCCGCAGCGGTTCAATTAACTTGAATCGTAAATCTTTAGGCAAACCGCCGACGTTGTGGTGACTCTTAATTTTCACTGCTACCCGTTCCCCAGTTTTGGGATCGACATTGGTATCAGCAGATTCGATCACGTCTGGATAAAGTGTACCTTGAGCGAGATAATCAAAGGGGCCTAGTCTTCTTGATTCTTCTTCAAAGACGCGAATAAATTCGTGTCCGATGCGGCGGCGTTTTTCTTCAGGGTCGGTAACTCCGGCAATTGCTTCTAAAAAGCGATCGCGTGCGTTGACATACTCCACCGGAATATGAAATTGTTCGTGAAACAATTTTACCAATCGCTCTGGCTCATATTTCCGCATGAAACCTTGGTCGATAAACATACAAGTTAGCCGATCGCCAATCGCTCTGTGCAGCAAGAAAGCTAAAGTAGAAGAATCTACACCGCCCGAAAGTGCCAGTAATACTCGTTTATCACCTACTTTTGCCCGAATTTCCCGCACTGATTCTTCTACGAACGCCGCAGTTGTCCAAGTAGGTTCACAGTCACAAATGTGATAAACAAAGTTACGAATTAAAGCTAAACCACAAACTGAGTGAACAACTTCTGGGTGGAATTGTACACCGTAGAGCTTTTTCTGGTAATTCGCGATCGCAGCACAGGGAGTATTCGTCGTGTGCGCCAAAGTTGCAAAACCTGCTGGCAAAGCCGTGCAAGAATCTCCATGACTCATCCACATAGTCGAACCATCTTCGACATTAGTAAACAAATCTGTGGGATCGTCAATAATTAACGATGCTTTGCCATACTCACCTCGTTCGGCGCGTTTAACTTCGCCGCCGAGTTGCTGCACCATTAACTGCATTCCGTAGCAAACTCCCAAAATCGGAATGCCTAATTGCCAAATTCCTGGGTCGCAATGGGGTGCGCCTGGGTCATAAACTGAATTAGGGCCACCGGAGAGAATGATCCCTTTAGGGTTGAGCTGTTTAAGTTGTTCGACGCTAGTACGATAGGAAAGAACTTCGGAATAAACTTGAGTTTCGCGAATCCGACGAGCAATTAACTCGGAGTACTGAGAGCCAAAGTCTAAAATCACGATTATTTGGCGGTTCAGTTCAGCGAAAGATTCGGTAGAAAGCGGTTGAGATGTCTGTACTGTCACTGATAAATCCAAAAAGTAACGAAAGTTTGTCTTCTTATATCTTTGTTAGAAATCCCTAATAATGTAGATAGATTTTACAAACTTGATCTTAGAAAATTACATTTTACCTAGCTATCCTATAAAGATTTTTACCAATTTAACACAAGTGATTGAGTAAGTTACTACCGTTTTTGCTTTTAATGATGATTTGACGCTGGCGATCGAACAAAATTGAACCTACGCTCACTTGCTGTTGAATCTGATTATAGATGTAAGTTTGGGAGCGATCGTCAATTGCCTGAGCAACAGAATCATAAACTTGTTCTACCCAATTACTGCCATTTTCAGCATCCAAAGCCCGCAGATAATTTAAAGCTGCATCAGCCGTTGACTCAGTAAAGACCCTTTGTAACACAGGAGTTGGTAAACCTAGTTTGGCACAATGCGCCGTCAAAATTTCTTGCCTGCCATCAGCAAGATAATGATGAGTGTGAAAAATTCCCCCTGCCAACTTCATCAGTTTACCGTGATAACCAAACAACAAAATTTCCCTAACGCCCTGTGTTCCAGCTTCTACGAGCATTGGCCCCAACCAGTTAGCCGTCTTGATTAACCTTTCTGTTGAAATGCCAAGCTTCTGAGCAAAGTTTAAACCATTTTCTCCAATGCAGAAGACGAGCCGGGGGGAGTTATTCAGTTTTTTGATCTTTTCTCGGAGTTCTTCTAAAGAGATGTCTAGTTGACTGGAGGCGCTTAGAGGGTGAGAAATGCCGCTGGTGCCAAGTAGGGAGAGTCCTTCGACGACTCCGAAAGCAGCGTTAGATGTGCGATCGGCTAATTGTCTTCCTTCTGGCAAAATAATCGTAACGGTAATTTTCTCCTCTGGTGTGAGCAAATGCGCCAAATTCCCCAGGAAAAGCTGCCGCGCATAAGCATAAATCGCCGCCTTTCCCTCAGCCTCAACAATTCTTCCAATCCCTTCACCACCCTTGAAAGTGATTGGGGGAGTGGAAGAATAATTCTCCCCATCTCCCCATCTCCCCATCTCC
>NZ_JADEWG010000299.1 GCF_015207735.1 [Phormidium] sp. LEGE 05292 | reverse complement strand
CTGCCCCTGGAGCCCCTCTGCCCCTGGAGCCTAATTATTTAGCCATCAAGGAGTTATGCAATGCGAGCTATTAGTCTTTTAATTATTTTTGCCTTTTCCCTAGTCTTAGTATTATTTAGCTTAGAAAATACTCAGTCTGTAACGATTCAACTAGCCCCACAGGTAGAACTGCAAGCACCCTTATGTATTGCATTATTCGCAGCTATGGGCGTAGGAGCTTTGTTAGCATTGCTTTCTAGTATTTGGTTTCGCTTACTCGTGCTGCTAGAAAACCGCAAAACCGCCCAGATGATTCGGGAAAAAGACCAGCGGATTCAAGCATTAGAAAAAGACCTACAACAATATAAAGCGGAAACTCCCAACGAACCACTTAAACTACCACCCGCCACATCATCCGAACTAGAAACCTCTGACGGAAATGTGGAAACAGTCCCAACATCCTCTGTAAATTGACATTCCCGCGATCGATCGACAGAGGTTCTCAGCTTTGTTTATCGTAGATCAAGAAGTATTTGGGTAAAAGCATGGCAGTTTCTCCAACTCCAGAAACCAAGTCCGTGCGTGAGATCAGCGCCATTTCCCTGTTAATTAACCTCGCAGAACGCGGGGAAATTGACCCTTGGGATGTACAGGTAATTCAAGTGATTGACTTAGTTTTGAGCCAACTAGCAGCTTTAAACGATACCCGTTCTGGCTCTTATGAAGCTGACTTATCACAATCTGGACAAGCATTTTTAGATGCCTCTTTGTTGGTGTTACTCAAAGCTAAAACGCTAGAAGCACTGGAATTATCTGCCGCTGAAGCTGATGCAGAAGAAGAGTCAGAAATTGTGGCATTGGATGATTGGGGTAATCCTTTATTACCAAGGAACTTAGAGCGTCAATTACGCCGACGACCGACCCCAGCCCCACCTGCTCGACGACGGGTAACTCTACAGGAGTTAATCGACCAATTGCGGTTAGTCGCAGCAGCAATTGAGAAAAAACCGCCAAAAATCCGTTCCAGCCCTTTGCGTTCCCAGTCACGCGCCCAAGCTATGCGCGTGGCGATGGATTTGGTAAATGAAGAAAATTCTGTGGAAGTAGCGGCTCAATTGGAACGTTTACTAGCTACATACTGCTCTGAAGATCCTGAAGATGACAATTGGTTGGATTTGGATCGGCTAGTAAACTTATGGTGGCAAAGAAAACAAGGCGATGTAGAGATATCTGCGGCGAACTCGGCAAAGTTTGCTCCTGTAGCAAATGACTCGAATCGATCTGTGGAATTAAATGGCGAAGCAAAGCAAGAGGACGCGGCGAATTCTTCTTTTCCTGGATCTCCCCGGATCAAGAGTTCCCCTTCACCCCAAGAGTTGGTAAATGAACGGGTGAACGTTTTCTGGGCTTTGTTGATGCTTTCGGCTCAGTCTAAAGTAGAGTTAGTTCAAGAGGAATTCTACCAAGACTTAAAAATCCGCACTTTAGTAGAAGTTGGCGAGAATGGATCAAATTCATCGATTAGTGAAGAAGCTACGGCAAGTGACAATTGATGAATGAAGCAAGACAATAAATTAATGAGCACTGACAAGCCACCAGTTTATATTGACTCTAGTTTGAGGTAAGGATATTTATGAAAGCCATGATTCTGGCAGCAGGCAAGGGTACTCGCGTTCGTCCGATTACATTTACTATTCCCAAACCTTTAATTCCCATCTTGCAAAAGCCAGTGATGGAGTTTTTAGTTGAATTGCTCCGCTTGCATGGTTTTGACCAGATTATGGTCAATGTGAGCCATTTGGCGGATGAGATTGAAAATTATTTCCGTGATGGTCAAAGGTTTGGGGTGCAAATTGCTTACTCTTTTGAAGGGAAAATTGATGAAGGTAAGTTAGTTGGTGAGGCGATCGGATCGGCTGGCGGACTCAAACGCATACAAGATTTTTATCCGTTCTTTGATGATACTTTTGTAGTATTATGCGGCGATGCTTTGATTGATTTGGATTTGACTGAGGCGGTGAAATGGCACAGAGCGAAAGGTGCGATCGCTACTGTAGTTATGAAATCTGTCCCCAAAGAAGAAGTTTCTAGTTACGGCGTAGTCGTTACTGATGAAGAAGGCAGAATTAAAGCTTTCCAAGAAAAGCCCAGTGTAGAAGAAGCTCTCAGCACCAATATCAATACGGGTATTTATATTTTTGAACCGGAAGTTTTCAATTATATTCCCTCTGGTGTTGAATATGATTTAGGGGGTGAGTTATTCCCCAAATTGGTAGAAATGAATGCTCCTTTTTATGGAATCACAATGGATTTCCAATGGGTAGATATTGGAAAAGTTCCTGACTATTGGCGGGCGATTCGAGATGTCTTAATGGGGAAAGTGAAAAATGTTTCTATTCCCGGACATGAAGTGCGCCCAGGTGTGTTTACAGGCATAAATGTGGCAGTAAATTGGGACAAAGTTGATATTAAAGGCCCAGTTTATATTGGTGGCATGACTCGCATTGAAGACGGGGCAAAAATTATTGGCCCAACTATGATCGGCCCTAATTGTTGGGTTTGTAAAGGTGCAACTGTAGATAACAGTATTATTTTTGAATATTCCCGTTTGGGAGA
Organism: [Phormidium] sp. LEGE 05292; assembly: GCF_015207735.1. Classification (GTDB taxonomy): domain Bacteria; phylum Cyanobacteriota; class Cyanobacteriia; order Cyanobacteriales; family Aerosakkonemataceae; genus Floridanema. The sequence goes on along the minus strand of NZ_JADEWG010000299.1, from coordinate 210 downwards.
AGGTGTGCAACTAGTAGATAAGCTGGTTTTTGGTCGTTATTGTATTGATAAAACAGGTGCTGCGATCGATGTTCAAGCCGCAGCTTTAGACTGGTTAATTACTGATACCCGTCAAGAACCTCCTTCCATGAGTCCTCTAGAACGACAAGCGATCGCAGAAGTTCTTGGGCTTGAATCTCGGTAAAAAAGGCAGGGGGGATGGGGGGATGG
>NZ_JADEWG010000298.1 GCF_015207735.1 [Phormidium] sp. LEGE 05292 | reverse complement strand
CATCTCCCCATCTCCCCATCCCCCCATTCTCCTCTGCCTCAATTATCTAAATTCAGTTTGGTAGATGCTTCCACATTAGTAGGTTGAAGTTGTAACCACTTACCTAATCTATCGCGCTGATTTACTAAGTAAATACTGACTAAAGTTAGACTAACTCCCAACCATTGATGAGGTTGCAACATTTCTGAAAGGAAAAGATTGCCAAACAACAAAGCAAATACGGGAGTGAGGAAAGTTAGAGAACTCAGACTAGTTAAACTGCCACGAGAAGCAAAGTAGAAGAATAAACCATAAGCGATCGCACTACCAAAAATCGTCGCATAACTCAAAGCCATCCAACTAGACAAATCTAACCTTTGCCATTGCTGAGTTTCCCAAACAGCAGAAATTCCAAATAAAGGCAAACCACCCAAAATCATGTGCCAACCTGTAGCTACCACAGGATCGACATGGCGACTGACAAACCGAGAAATTACCGTTCCCACTGCCATAGACAGCGCCGCTAACAGCATTAACCATAGTCCACGATCGAATAAATTCACAATTAAAGCTTTAACATCAGTAAAGTCTCCAGGGATATTAGCCAGCATCCCTAATCCCAAATTTTCGTTAGTTGGATGCAACAACGCCGCAATCCATTCATCCGGCAAACCAATTAAACTAATTCCAAAAACCCCTATCCCTAATCCTAACCAACCCCACAAACCAATCTTTTCCCCAAACAGCAACAGAGATAAAACCGCCACAGCTAAAGGTTGGGAATCAATCATCACCGAACCTAAACCCGCACTGGTACGAACCAAACCTTCCGCTAAAAAACCTTGAAACAGTGCTGCATCAACCAAACCAAACAAAGCAATCCACAACCAAGCTAACAAAGTTCGAGGTTGAGATCTGCCAGTTAACATACAGAAAAGTAATACAAACACCCCCGCTGGCACCAAGCGTATTCCTGCCACAAAAAAAGGTGTTGTTTGTGGCATCACACCCTTCATCGCTACCATTGCGGTTCCCCAAAGGAAAAAAGGCGCAATCAGTAGCATAGAACCAAAAGGAACTCTAAATCGGTTGATATCTCCCTCTAAAGCGGTTTCTGCATTAACCGTCTCCATTGGAGATCCTAGATTAAAATCTTTTTCTAAATCAATTTGTGTCTCTTTTAAACTCATTTCTGGATAGGCAGCGTCGTTTATCATTAAATATCTTGATTGTACTGAATTATGTAGTTCTGTTAAGCAGATTACAAAGGGCAAACCAGGATTTATGGATTTACAGATGAGCAGGATTAATTAGGAAATCCTGGTTAAACTGTCCCTCCTCCCCAATCCTGTTACTTCTGCTTAGACTGGAGATAATAAGTATCTACGATCACCTTTAGATTTTTAATAGCTCATGATTTGGCCGTTTAAGCCTAAGTTTCGTAAACAAATAGCACGCATTGAAGTTTCAGGTGCGATCGCAGGTGCCACTCGCCAAAGAGTACTCGCAGCCCTGAAACTCGTAGAAGAAAGGCGTTTTCCTGCCTTACTGCTACGAATTGATAGTCCTGGCGGTACAGTAGGAGATTCCCAAGAAATTTACAGCGCCCTGAAGCGTTTGCAAGAAAAAGTCAAAATAGTCGCCAGTTTTGGCAATATTTCCGCCTCTGGTGGCGTTTATATCGGTATGGGTGCCCAGCATATCATGGCTAACCCAGGCACGATTACTGGTAGTATTGGCGTAATTTTGCGGGGAAATAACCTAGAACGCCTGTTGGATAAAATAGGTGTTTCCTTCAAAGTGATTAAATCTGGCCCTTATAAAGATATTTTGTCCTTCGATCGCGAACTGACAGAACCAGAAGAAAACATCTTGCAAGAATTGATTGATACAAGTTACCAACAATTCGTGCAAACCGTTGCTGAAGCAAGGCAATTAACTGTAGACGCAGTGAAAAGTTTTGCCGATGGCAGGATTTTTACTGGACAACAAGCCGTAGAATTAGGTGTAGTCGATCGTCTGGGAACCGAAGAAGATGCCCGTCGTTGGGCCGCAGAATTGGCAGGACTTGACCCAGAAAAAACTCGCTGTTACAACTTTGAAGAACGGAAACCGCTGTTAAGCCGTTTAATTTCTGGGGATCAACAGGACAGCACTGCTTTATCAGCCGGAATAAATTGGTTAGAATTTGAACTAAAGACAAGTGGACAACCTTTGTGGCTATATAGACCATAAGTTTAAACAATTTGGTACTTCGTAGGTTCAATTTGAGGTTTTGTTAATATTGCTGACGGCACTGCTGACTTTTCGGCAGTGCTTCAGTCATGATGGGAAAAAAGAGCGATCGATTCAAAAGCGATCGCCAACTTTAAAAAAATAGTTTGTTTATCTGTTTTAAATTAGGAGGATTTTTGCGTGGAGTGGCGAGTTAAGGCAATTCGTGGGGCGACAACTGTCACCGAAAATTCCGTGACAGCAATTAGCGAAGCAGTCTCAGAACTATTGGACGAACTAGAAGCGCATAATAATTTTGACCCTGACGATATTATTAGTGCCATTTTCTCCGCTACACGCGATCTAGATGCGATTTTCCCAGCTGCGATCGCCCGTCAACGCCCCCACTGGCAAAACGTTCCCTTACTAGATGTCCAGCAAATGCACGTCGAAGGCGGACTAGAACGCTGCATCCGTTTCCTAATTCACGTCAACGTACCCCATCCCGTAGAAATTTACCATCCCTACCTCCGTCAAGCCAAAAGCCTCAGACCAGACTGGAGTCTGAGAAATTCGCTTTTGAGTGCAGAATTTTAGGCAGAGGGCAGGGGAGCAGAGGGGCAGGGGAGATAAGGGGATAAGGGGACAAG
>NZ_JADEWG010000037.1 GCF_015207735.1 [Phormidium] sp. LEGE 05292 | reverse complement strand
CGGAACTTGGATCGTAGATCCGAACGCTTCAGGAGATTTGGCCTCTACTTTGGCTGGAGCAATCCTGCCAGAGCAAGCTGAGTCTATGAATGAAGAATCACCGCTGCTTTAGCACGGTGAGTGTCAACGTGAGTAATGGATATCTTTACTATTTGATCCTTAAACAGTGACAGTATTGTATCAAAATTTTACCGAGTTCCAGAACCTTGACCACCTTCACTAGGTGCGCCATTGTTCGGTGGGTCGTAATCATTATAAATGGGTAACACGGAAGCTGATTTCTCTGGACAGGAAAATTCTCTCAGCTGATTGCTGATAACAGTAGAACTCGATCTATCAGGAGTAACTAGTTGTAATCCTACGATCAGAGTTCCTAAACCTGCTAACCGTAAAAAAGTATCCATACCACATCAAACCTTGTCTGCTTAGTATATAGTATATATACTTAACAATAAACTGTCAGTAAATCCCGCAAAATTATTGATTGATAAAGAAAACTGATAGTTCAAAGTTAAGTAAGCTTATCGTTGCGGCTATCTCACTCTTCGATATAAACATAATTTTTTTATTTAGTGAGCAGATTTCAGATAAACTTCACAGTAATATTACGCTTTAACATTAAATATTTCAAATACTTAAGTAATTTAACAAAATGTGTAGTTGTTCTTTCCTTGTTCCTTCGCAGAGTACATAGCGGCATCAGCATTTTTTATCAAAGTTTCTATATCCTCGCCATTTAGGGGATAGACGCTAATCCCGATGCTAGTAGAGATGTAAATTTTGTGACCTTGCAAAATAAAAGGTTGATTAATTGTTGCCAAAATTTTGTCAGCTACTCTAGCAATATCAGTTACAGAGGGAATCCCAGGTAGAATCACTGTAAACTCGTCACCTCCTAAACGAGAAACAGTATCACTGCTGCGTAAGCAACGTTTGAGTCTATCAGCTACGGTTTGCAAGAGCAGATCCCCTATATCATGTCCTTTAGTATCGTTAATTAGCTTGAAGCCATCCAAATCTAAGAATAGTAAAGCTACTAAGTGATGATTTTGACGCGCCCATTCTATGGACTGATTCAACCGTTCGTAAAAAAGTTTCCGATTAGGTAAGCCAGTCAAGGTGTCATGGTAAGCTAAGTAGCGCAAACGGTCTTCGGAAAGTTTTAATTCTGTATTAGAACGAGCTAATTCGTCAGCGGTACGTTTGAGGTGTTCTTCTAATTGCTTGCGTTCTGTAATGTCACGAATTACTCCTACTAAAAAAATGTTACCTGCGGGGTCTTTATGCAGTGACCTTTTAGTAGCGATGTGATGAGTAATGCCTTGAGAGTTAGTAAATTGTTCTTCATTTTCTGTTGCGCCACCGCGTTGAAATACCAATTTATCTTGCTGCCAAAAGTTATAGGCTTCATGGTCAGGAAAAAAATCAAAATCTGATTTTTCTAGGAGATTTTCTAAGGGATATCCAATAAATCTACAGTAGGCTTTGTTTAAGACAATCCAGCGATGTTGTTTGTCTTTGACAAAAATTGGGTCGGGAATGGCATCAATGAGATTTTGTAAGAATTCCTTGGAACGTTTTAATTCATCTTTTAAGTGGGCAACTAAGGCTGTAATGATGGTAGCAGAGCTTAAAATTCCTAACATTGGTGGGAACAAGGGCAACCACCAACCTGCTAAAAAAGCCCAATAACTAATAATAAATAGGGTGAAGGTGACTAAAAATATCAGAATTGTGGAAATTTTTACGGAGGGCGATCGCCAAATGAAAATTGCCCCCAACCAAGTCCAAACCCAAATCCATATTACTTCTAACCATTCAGGCCAAACCTGAAATAAAACGGTTTTTCCTTGGGCGGCATTAAGAATTTGGCTGATAAAATTGGCCTGCAATTCTACACCGGAAATTGGTTTAGCACCCCGCATAAAAAGACCAGTGCTGTAAGGTGTGAAGAAAAAATCTTTGAGGGATTCAGCAGTTGAGCCGATTAAGATTATGCGATCGCGCACCCACTCGGCTGGTACTTTCCCCGATAACATTTGTGCCATAGAAACTCTGCGAAAGCTACCTGCTGGCCCTTGGAAATTAGCTAAAATTTGATACCCACCAGCATCAGCCATCACGTAACCACCGTCATTGGCTTGAAAGCGATCGAAAATAGCTTTACCTAGTTGTAAATCACCGCTATGGTTCTTTGCAGACTGCGGTTTAATATTTTCTGCTTGGAGATACTTGAAAGCTAGCTTGAGGGCAAAACTAGTCCGAGGTTTATTGTTGATATGCCAGTACAATAAATTGCGACGTACCTTGCCATCAGCATCAATAATTACATTGTTGAAACCTACTCTCCCTTCCTGTTGCAAAACTGGTGGTGCTGCTACTCTTAGACTTTTTTTAGTGTTTAGTTGCTCAATGCCAACTAAGTTAGATGTTTTCTGCGCCACCTCCAACCACTCTGTATGACCAGGCTGGACTGGTAGATCTCTGTAGATATCTAAACCAATAGCGCGGGGTTTTAGAGAACTGATTTTTTTGATTAACTCTGCCATATTGCGATCGGGAATCGGCCAACTACCAATGCGCTGGATGTCCGCTTCTTGAATGCCTACAATTAATATTCTTTCATCAACCAATTGGGGCGGACGTAACCGAAAAAACTGATCGAAAGCTTCCCATTCCCCAAACTGCAACAATCCCATCAGTCGCAGGGAAATTAAACCAGCCACAACAATGCAAGAGCTAATCCATACCCTTCGATCTTCCAAAAGCTGTTGCTTGACTTTTCTCACAAGCCTTTTGCCGCTAATGCCTAACTGATTCATCATCCGAATTACTCAATTTTGAAAGTTATCCCTATACCTATCTTTCATTAATAGCCAATGGATAGGCAAATCAGTGAATTAGGCTTTTTATGTGGCAGAGTCAAGATAGAATATTTTCTTAAGCAAAATTACAGAGGCGAAATAAAGAAAGTTGGAAGGCAAGGAAAATTAGGATCTGGTTAAAATGAGATTTTCTTAAATATTTCTTAGTTTATCAGTATATATAGCTACTCTAGTTGGGCTAAAGCAACTTAGCTTTACAGTAAATTTAAATGATAATTCCAGTTCTCAAATACATCTTTAACAATAATGTTGGCGCTTATTCTCCAACTAAAAATACGAACTGATATTAAAAATAAATCCCAGTTATCTCGTTAAAGTAATTATTGAAAAATTAACACTCTGGCAGCGATTAGCAACCAGAGTGTTGATTTTTGAACCCAGAGGTTCTCAAAGATTTACCGCCCTCAAAGGGAGTTTTTAAAGTTACGTGGGCCTTTGTAATCTGTTAAATCAGCGAGTTTTTCTAAGGTTTGTACACCTTCGTACAACTGTCCTTTAATCTGCCAAGTTGGATAACCTTTTATATTGGCTGCTTGACAGAGTTGTGGTCTAGCATTTACACCTTTAGGGTCACATTCAACGTAATCTAGTTCAGCAGCAGCTTCTTTACCAAATAATTCTTTTTGCTCGTGACAGTGAGGACACCAATAGGCACCGTATTCTTTTGCGCCTACTTGTTTCAAGTGACGTGCTAAAGCAATTTCTGCTGGGCCTGAAGAGTTTTGAATTGGCTTACCAACTTCTCCAGCGATGGTAGTAGTAGTATTACCAGCTGTGGTGGGTGTTTTGGCGCTGGCATAAACGCCAAGTGTGCCAATTAAGGCGATCATGCCGACTACAATACCAGTAAAAAATAGCTGTCCCACATCTTCCCAAGTATGACCAAATAAAGTAATTACAAATAGGGCGATCGAAAATAATGTTGAAAACAGACAATAAATACACAATTTCCCGATCGCAAACGCCATTAAATAGAACAGATAACCGCTGAAAAACAGCATTGCGGTTGCACCTGCAAACAACCCCAACCAAGTTAATTGTTCCATTTTGGAACGCAGGGCTTTTTGTTCTTGTGGGTTAATGAGTAATGGCCCTAATGCTAAAGCTGCCATACCTGCATAGGCAAAAAAACCAAAGACTGATAAAGGGATGCCAAAAACTTTGGCGTAAGCACTGCTTAATACGGCGTTACAGTCAACGATCCCAGTGGTAGGACAAAGAGCTTCTTTGAACACTCCCCACTCGACTAAGGTGAGGTAAATTGTGTCTAGAATGCCTAAAATGGCGATCGCGGCAATCAGAATTCGCGACCAGCGATGAATCCAAGGAGTAGAACGTCGGCGAATCATAATATTTACAGCCCTGCTATCTCATACAATCTGACTATAGTTTGCCAATTAATTCCCATTGTGAACTATAGACCTTTATTCAACATTTTTAGTCTTGTTAACTGATTAAGAATGCAGTTTTATTGACGACATTGGGTGGGGATGAGGCTTCCCAGATACGCTGTGCCGCATAGCTTCTACAAATTGACTCACCCGAATCGGATCGACTGCTTGCTCGCGTTTTCCTTGACGTTTTAGGGAACTAGAAACAATTACGCCATCTGCTGCTTGCATCAAGGTAGAAATATTTTCCCAACTCGCACCACTACCGATAAATACGGGTGTGTCGCTGGCTGCGGCTTTAGCTAACTCCAGGTCTTCTAAACTGGGAGGACTACCTGTTGCCCAACCAGATAAAATTACTGCGTCAGCTAAACCTCGTTCAATGGTATCTTGTACTGCTGTGGTGAGATTGGGCGAACCTAAAGGTCTGGCGTGTTTAACCAATACATCTGCCAAAATTTTGATATCGCTGCCTAACTCTCGTCGATATCTTAATAATTGATGCGCTTGTCCTTCAATTAATCCTTGATCGGTAGCCATTACGCCTGTGAGGACGTTGACGCGGATAAACTGAGCTTTGACACAGCTGGCGATCGCTATAGCACTGTGAGCATCATTCCGCAATACGTTGATTCCCACAGGCAATGTCACCAAGTTCATCACTCGATCCACAACTAATGTCATGGCGCTGACTACCGCTGGATCTACCTGGCTGTTGGTGAAAGGCGCATCGAAGAAATTTTCCACCATAATCCCATCTACACCGCCAGAAGCCAAAGCTGTGGCTTCTTGTTCGGCGCGATCGATCACTGCTTTTAAATTGCCTCCCCAGCGGGGGGAAGTGGGTAGCGGTAATAGATGAACTACTCCAATAATCGGATTTGGTGTCCTAAAAATTTGCTTCAAGTCCACGTTTTTTTTGCTATTTTCGGACTCGTTAATGCGTCCTGGTAGTTGGTCACTAGTCAATAAGTTTATTGTGACTACTGACTGTTGATTTATTTCACCTATTTTATCAGGTTGGGGTATCTCTATTTTGGCTATGGGTAAACAAGCCGGACATTTTGGTGGGTAAGGGAACAGGGAACAAATTTTTCTGTTACTTTTTCAGGAATGGCTTAAAGCGATCGATCCCTGAGAGCCACTCAATTGAACGGCGGCAACCTTCGTCGAAAGAAACAATTGGCTCATAACCCAAAAGCTTCTCTGCTTTAGTAAAGGGTAGCTGATATTGGGACTGTTGTAAGATGGACATCATCTCTGTCACCACTGGTTCTCCTTTCGGGATCGCGGCTGGGACTACTGGGACGGGTTCAGGTTTTGGTTCTGGGGCTGGCTGCTGTGGTTGGGATTTCGATCGCTTCAACTTTTGCTTGAGATCCTCTGGGATCATGGCTAAAGTTTTTTGCACAAATACTGATTCTCGGATAGAACCGATTAATTCCTGTTTCCGGCTATGGGTGAACTCTGGAACTGGAGGTGATGGCAGCTGGGTTGGGTCAACTCCAAAAGCTTCTGCAAAGGGACGGTAAAAATCTAACCAAGTTACCCTTTCGCTATCGCCAGCAAAAAATGCCTCACCATCCGCATCTTTTGCGGTCAACGCCAGTCGCATGGCATGAATCAGGTTATCTACATAGACGCTATTGCAGATCCCTTTTCCTCCATCGATCAAATAGGCTCTACCGTTTACCAGCTGATCGGCTAATTCTGTAACCCAGCGCGATCGCGGCCCAAACACAATCCCCGGTCGGAAGATCACCACCTCAACCGATCCTGTTTGGTGCAGCTGCAATAGTTGGCGTTCAGCATCGATTTTGGCGATATGGGTGGGAAATCCGGGTTGATTTGTAATTGGTGGAGTTGCTTCAGTTGTCCCAGGAGCGGGAGCCGAGGTATGGACAATCATTGAACTGAGATAAATAATCCGTCGCACCCCGGCTTTCTGGGCGGCTTTATAAGTGGGAACAATAGTACCCCTGATTAGCCCTGGAGTACCCAGAATCGACTGAATAATCGCATCACATCCTTGAAAGGCAGATTCTAAGGATGATTGGTCAAAGGAATTAGCAATCCGACCATCTAATTTATATTGCGCTAGTTTTTCCAGGCTGCTTTGAGAATGAACGATCGGGCAAACTTCTGTAGTTCCTTCGACAGGGAGCATTTCCACTGCCCGTCTACCTACGAATCCACTGGCTCCCACTATTCCAATTCGCATAATTTTCCTGTCACCGTGTAAGTTAGATAGAGTTAATTCAACCAATTTTAGATTTTAGATTTGGAATTTTAGATTCACTCTGCTCACTTTTGGGACAGAGCTTGAGGAATTTGAGATTTTAGATTTATTCCGTTCACTCTTAGACTGATATCTTGCACCTGGAGGCAGAGCCTCTGTTTTTCGTTTCCTGGTTGAAGCAGGGAACGAGAGACGAGAGAAAGGGAGGTTCTACTTTCCCTGCTGCAAGATCTGAGTTAGAGAGGGCTTGAACCAAGATCAAATATCAAAGGAATGCGATCGCGTTCCGCTACGAAGAGCGAAAATCTAAAATTCCCAGTGGTCAACATTAATTGATTACGATTGTATTGCGGTGAGCGATCGCAGACTCGGCATCGAATCTAACAACACTACTTGCCCTGTTTTTGCACTCTGATATGCTGCATCCACGATTTTCATGTTGACCAACCCTTCTGCTCCTCCCGGACTCGGTGTGCGGTTGGTTTGAATACACTCAAAAAAGTGTGCCATTTGTCGATCGTACATGGATTGCGGATAGTGGTCTTGGCGGGGGAACTTAAATCCAGATTTTATCTCCACTACTTCCTTTCTCTTCAGCTTGGAGCGGAGGCGTGTTGGTAATAACTTAATAAAATTGTTTTCCGGGTTCAGGTTAGGCAGCAACAACCGAGTGGGAAAAAGTTGACCAAAACCTCTGGTGCCATAGAGTTGTGTGCTGGCTTGAGGGCCGTCGCTATATGGCTGTCGCCAGCCTGATTCGACGTATGAAGTTGTACCATTATCCCAATTAACGATGATGATTCCGGTATCATCTACGTCGGAGTTTTGATAATAGGTACCCATGCGAGCAAAGACACTCACGGGTTGGGGATCGCCAAGCAAGAAGCGTGCGGTGTCGATCGCATGAATGCCGATATCTGCGATCGCGCCGCCTCCAGATAGAGCCTTCTGGGTAAACCAGCCCCCAGGTCCCCAGTGAGTATGTATGCCATACCCTTTGGTACGGATGATTCTACCCAATTTAGTCCGGCGATTCTTGAGCCATTGTGTCTCTTCATCGAAGCGCCAACAGTGTCCTACCATAAGCACTACGTTAGATCTTAAGCTAGCTTCCAACACCTGCTCAGCTTCGATCGAGTTTAGCGCCATCGGCTTTTCTACTAACACAGGTACTTTGGCGTTGAGTGCCACGATCGCTTGTGGCGCGTGGAGGAAATTTGGCGTACCAATAATCAAGGCATCGAACTTCGCCCTAGCCAGTGCCTCTTCCACAGAGGTATATTGATTGGCGATCGAGAATTTTTGAGCAAATTTACCAGCTTGCTCTGGAAACTTCTCAATCACAGCCACTACCTGACCGCCCTGAGCTTGGACGGCTCTGGCGTGAACTTCAGCAATGTGACCCGCTCCAGCAATTGCAACTTTCAATGTCATGGTTTGTCCTCAAATCTAAAACACTAAATCTAGAGCCCCTTTTTCACGGAAATTCCAGCATCCGTTTCAATTCCCTGCTAGCTTCTGTGGCTCATCTATCAAAGCCTCAAGCATGGAAGATGCTAACCCCAAGTAAATGAATCTTTCAATAACTATAGTGTGATGTATCGATTATTTTTTAGCATAGGATGATGAGTCATTGAAAGCTTTACTCAAAGATCTTTACAGAAGCTTTAAGTTAACAGCTAAATAATCAATCTTCTTAAAGATATTGTCTCCTTCAAAACCTAAAAAATCTATTTTCTTTAGGAAAAATTTAGGCTTTCTGGTTTAGTTATTTCCTAGAAACTCCATAGCTTTGGTACAAGATCTGGGCAGCTAAATAATCAATTTTCTCAACAATATGTTCTACTTCTGAATCAGAGTTTGTTGCCGGGATAGACCGAATTTGTTGGATTTGTTCTCGAAAGTTATTATCATTAATTGCGTTTTTACGAAGTCGCTTTTTCAAAGCTGGAATTATCGCTGATGTAGCTGACTCTTCAGGTTGTGGTGATTAATGATATTTTTGCAGGACTTAAGCAAAACAACGAAAAATCAATGGTTGTAGGCTTCTTCAGCTTTAACCATCACCGTCACATAACAGGTTAGTTATTCTACTGTTACTAACTCAATTTTGTAAATTTACGCAATTATCTTACTTAATAATGTTTTTTGTAGTTCTAAAAATAGAGTTAATCTTCCTCTTAGTTGTTAAAATTTAGTTTTTAACGATCGCAGTGGTAACGAATAACCATAATTTTGTTTAAATTTATGTATTGTACGTAACCAAATTCCACAAGCTGAGTTAAATTTATTTGGGTAGGTATGACATACCAGTTCCAGGGAGATGGGAAGATGGAACTAAATTTTACTTCTTACCTTAGTATTTACAAATTTTCTGGAATTTTGAGCAAAAGTCAAAATAAATTTACAAAGCATTTTTGGGTATTTTAGGGCATTTTGCAGATAAAATAGGTTAAATAAGAAATTTTAAATTTTTAGCTAGTTCAGAATAATTATTTTGCTTTTTTACTGACTATAGTTCTGATTTACGGCGATTTACGTCGAAGAGCGGTCAAACTAGAAAAAAAATTTTTGTTTAGATATGTTGAGAATGTTAATTTTGCGCTACGATTCTAGTACTGACCTAGATGCGATCGCGCAGGACGCAGGCTACCCCAAAAGTATGCCCAGCGCCTGTGGGCTGAACCAGCTTACTCATTGTAGTAGCCTGTGGAAAGGAACGACCTATCGCTCCGTTGTCGATCGCATCCCAAGCATAAAGACCGAGTTTGCCAAAACAAAAGTCTGAATGCTTATGCGACAAACGAACGAACGAACCTTCTCAATTCGCTAAATGCCTCACACAATGGGCCAACAGCCAACGATAGCAATTACTCATCTAGGATGTGAAAAAAACCGCATCGATACCGAGCATATTCTGGGACTGCTAGTACAAGCAGGATACCAGGTTGACAACAACGAAGAATTAGCAGACTACGTGATTGTTAATACGTGCAGCTTTATTCAAGCAGCACGGGAAGAATCCGTGCGTACCATCGCTGAATTGGTGGAGACTGGCAAAAAGGTAGTAATCACCGGGTGCATGGCGCAACACTTCCAAAACGAGCTACTGACGGGTTTCCAAAAACAGGAAAACCAGACTGGGGAAGCAGTAGCGGTCGTCGGTACTGGTGATTATCACAAGATTGTCAATGTAATTCAGCAAGTACAGCAAGGAGAAAAAGTTACCGAAATTTCCCAAGCGCCGACTTATATAGCTGATGAAAATATTCCCCGTTATCGCACTACCCCAGAAGCAGTAGCTTATTTGCGGGTAGCCGAAGGGTGTGATTACCGCTGCGCGTTTTGTATTATCCCCCATTTAAGAGGGGATCAGAGATCGCGTACAATAGAGTCGATCGTCGCGGAAGCCAAGCGACTAGTTACTGAAGGCGTAAAAGAAATTATCCTGATTTCCCAAATTACCACTAACTACGGGTTAGACATTTACGGAAAACCAAAGCTAGCAGAACTTTTGCGAGCCTTGGGAGAAGTAGAAGTACCTTGGATTCGCGTACATTACGCTTATCCCACCGGATTAACTCCAGAGGTAATTAAAGCCTTTCAGGAAACGCCAAACGTCTTACCGTATCTAGACCTTCCCTTACAACATTCCCATCCTGAAGTGCTCCGAGCCATGAATCGTCCTTGGCAAGGGCAAGTAAATGACACAATCATTGATAGAATTAAAGAGGCGCTACCACAGGCCATTTTACGGACAACATTTATCGTTGGGTTTCCTGGAGAAACGGAGGAACATTTCCAGCACCTAGTACAATTTGTTCAGCGCCACGAGTTCGATCATGTAGGTGTATTCACCTTCTCTCCAGAAGAAGGAACCCCAGCATATAGTTTGCCGAATCAATTACCCCAATCTGTGATGGATGAGCGTCGGGACATCCTGATGCGAGTTCAACAGTCTATTTCCCAGAAAAAGAACCAACAATCAATTGGGAAAATAGTAGATGTTTTAATTGAGCAGGAAAACCCCGCAACTGGGGAATTAATCGGTCGCTCAGCCAGATTTTCGCCAGAAGTCGATGGACTAGTCTACGTCACGGGTAATGCCGCACTGGGTTCAATTGTCCCGGTGAAAATTACAGACGCAGATATATACGACCTCTACGGTTACACAACTAGCTAATAGCTATTAGCTAATGGCTAAAAATCAGGACTAGTGGTAACTAGCCATTAGTTCTTAGCGAAAAAAAACACCTATCAACTAACAACTTATCAAACCTAAAAGCAAATTCATGACTATAACTTTCAAAAACTTAGGTCTTTCAGAAACTCGCGTTCAACAACTAGAAAAATTGGGTCTTACTACCCCTACAACAATTCAAACTCAAGCGATTCCGCATTTGTTATCTGGGCGTGATGTGGTAGGACAATCTCAGACTGGAACTGGGAAAACAGCTGCTTTTTCTTTACCAATTTTGGAAAGAATTGACCTGAGTCAAAAAGCAGTACAAGCATTAATTCTCACTCCTACTCGTGAACTAGCATTACAAGTTGGAAATGCAATTCGTGACTTCAGTGGTGCTAGTAGCGAACTTCCCACCAAGGAAGCGCGGAATTTGTGGGTATTGCCAGTATATGGTGGTCAAGCAATTGAACGCCAAATCCGTCGTTTGCAACAAGGCGTGCAAATTGTGGTGGGAACACCCGGACGGGTAATTGATTTGTTGGAACGCGGAGATTTGAAACTCGACCAAGTTAGCTGGTTAGTATTGGATGAAGCTGACGAAATGTTGAGTATGGGCTTTATTGATGATGTGGAAAAAATCCTCAAGCAAGTACCAGCTGAACGGCAAACAGCTTTCTTCTCTGCTACCATGCCACCAATGATTCGCGAGTTGATTACTAAGTTTTTGCGATCGCCAATTACTGTAACAGTAGAACAACCGAAAGCTGCACCTAAGCAAATCAACCAAGTAGCTTACATGGTGCCCCCAGGATGGACAAAAGCTAAGGCTCTTCTACCAATTTTGGAAATGGAAGATCCCGAATCAGCTTTAATCTTTGTTCGTACCCGGAAAGCTGCGGCGGAACTGACTAACCAATTACAAGCGGCTGGTCACAGTGTAGATGAATATCACGGCGACCTCAACCAACAAGCACGGGAACGGTTGTTACTCCGCTTCCGTCAGCGTCAAGTACGTTGGGTAGTAGCGACTGATATTGCTGCACGCGGTTTAGATGTAGATCATCTCAGCCATGTGATTAACTATGACTTACCCGATAGTGTGGAAAGCTACGTTCACCGCATTGGTCGGACAGGTCGTGCAGGTCGGGAAGGAACAGCAATTTCCTTGATTCAATCTTTGGATCGGCGGAAACTGCGGTTAATTGAACGGCACGTTAGACAAAGCTTGAAGATTACTTCTGTTCCTACTCGTTCTCAAATTGAATCACGTCACCTGGAAAAATTGCAAGACCGAGTGCGGGAAGCATTGGCGGGTGAAAGGATGGCTTCTTTCTTACCGATTGTGGCTAAACTGGGTGAAGAGTATGAGGTGCATACGATCGCTGCGGCAGCACTACAAATGGCTTACGATCAAACTCGTCCAGCTTGGATGAAATCAGAAAATTACAGCGCGGAAGATGAAGCGGCAATTAATGGTAAACCCAAACCTCTCCTGAAGCGGAGCAAACCTGCTGCACCAACTAGGGTAGAAATTGAAAGCAAGAAATAGTTAGCTTGCTCTTTTCTAAATTAAATTATCCCCAGACTAAAGTCTGGGGCGATCATAAAAGCCTGCTATCGCAGGTTTTTTTGTGCTATTGACTAAGATTTATAAATAGTCTTTACTATGTATAGGCATTAGAATAAAAAAATTTGTTTGATTCTTTCTGCCTTCAATGAATATTTGAGTGTTGCTTTTGCTGCATAAATTGTTTCATTGATTGGCGACGATTAATCATAAATTTGTGCCAAAACCCGGGGTACAAATCATCCATTGTTTTGGTAATTGACCAAATTTCCATGCCGATCAAGCTATGTAAAGAGCGATCGGATTTTTGCAATTCTTCAAGGTGTTGAGCAATATTTACCAAAGTTTGTGCATCAGGAACCATTGGTTTTTGTGGTTCAGGAGGTTGATAAACATTTAATTCTAGCATAGTTAGCCACTCTCAATCAGCGAACTTAGATAAATTTCTCCCAGGCAGCCATTGCAGTACACCCTACCGAAATTACCAGTGCAGTACAGCAGAAATCACCAATCAGTTGAATACAGGTACATAGCTAGACAGAAAAGCCTTCTGCCCTGGAACCTTCTGTCTTTCTTGTAGTATTAAATTAATTTTTAGCATTAATTTTTACTTATTGCACCTGATGAGCAGCAAATTTTACGATAACTTGATAAAGGGTAGGGAACATTTGAACAAAATTGTTGAGCGCAGCCCCCACCTAAAATATGTGAATTAAGTGAGGTTAGCTCTCTCCAACTAACAAAGCGAAGCAATATTAATGGTTTAATATGATACAAAATAGAAAAGTTACAGCTTACTTTATAAAAATTTATAAATTGTGGCAAAAGTAGTTATTACCATACATTACTTATACTTAGCCAAATTCACACATATAGTTAAATTTAACTGTTATAACCAGTATATTCAGGTATTATTCAGCAAGGAACCATGATAAAAAAATGACAATAGTAGTTAAAAGTAACCAGGTGGGAATGTGGAATAAATCCAGGAGGTTTAAAGGAATGAATATTAAAACCTGAGTGAAAAAAGCTCCAATAATCATTAAAAATATAAGTAATATAGCTATAGGCATAGCATCTACAATTTCAGTAAAAACAATTTTAATTATAGCAAAGTGAACACATGATTCTGCAATTCTAATAATTAGTTATGTTACTAGGAATTAATCTGAAAGGGAACCATCAAAAAATTAGTAAATTAATTTTATTTTACTCATTTTTATCAAGCTTGTGGTTTGTATTAACTGCACAAATTTTCAGATTGCTAACCAGAAACAGTCTGACTTTGAAATACTTACATATAATCGCGGAATGGACATTTGTACTTTTTACTGCTTGGTTACTCTACTACTCAATTGGTCGTTTACAGCGACAATTACAACAAAATAAACAAGAGTATTATAACTTATTTAATCATACAGTTGAAGGAATTTATCAAGTATTGCCTTCAGGAAAATACATAAATGCTAATTTAGCGTTAGCACATATTTATGGGTATACTGCTCCTGAAGAAGTAATTGCTAATTGTAATTGGCAAGAATTAGATGTTGACTATGAGAAACGGGAAAATTTTATAAATAAATTGTATAAAAATGGTACGGTTTATGGAGAAGTATTTGAAATTTACCGCCGGGATAGAAGCATTATATGTGTGGTAGAAAATGCTTGTGCTGTGCGAGATAGTTTGGGAAAATTGCTGTATTATCAAGGGACAGTTCAAGAAATAAATAATATTAAAAAATCACCAGAAGGTGAAGAAGAATTCTCAGAGGACAGCAATACTATATTGATGGCTGTAATTGAAGGAATGACTGATGCTGTGTTTGTCAAAAATCATCAAGGAAGATATTTGATGACAAATGAACCGGGGGCTAGGTTTTTAGGAAAATCTGTTAATCAATTATTAAATTGTTATGACTGGGAATTGTTTCCCAGAGAAGTGGCGCAACAAATTAGGCAGAGCGATCGCCTAGTATTATCGACAGGAGAAACCATGACTTATGAGCAGAACACTACTATTTTAGATAAAAATAATTTACCTGTATCCCGATCTTTTATAGTTAGTAAAAGTGTTTACCATAATTCAGAAGGTAAGACTTTAGGATTGATTTCTATTGCTAAAGATATCACTGATTATAAACAAGTAAAAGAAGAAAAAAGTCAACTATTGGAACAAGTAAAAAAAGATATTGAGGATTTGGCGGCGCTGACTGAAGCAACAACAAATAGTCCCAACACTATAGATTTAAAACAACTATTAGATACATTATTACAGCAAATCGTTGAAGTTTTATCAGCAGATACAGCAGTAATTTTATTAGCAAAGAACGGTTATTTGCATTACACAAACGGAGTAGGAGTACATCCAGAAATTAGTATTTATTATGAAGTGCCTGTGGGTGAAGGATTTGCAGGTACTATTGCGAAATTTATGGAACCACTTTATGTTAAAGATACAATCAATGCACCTACTTTAGAAGTATTGAATGCAACTTCTTTGACATTCATTCTAGAGCAGGGAATCCATACAATGTTGGGTGTACCACTCAAACGCAACGGCAACTGTATTGGTGTTATTCATTTGGGTTGGTGCCAGATTCATCCTTATAATGAGCGAGAACTACACCTTTTAGAAATTACAGCTGAGCGTTGTGCAATGGCGATCGTTAACACTGAACTTTACGAGCAGACTCAAAGATTGCAGAAATTACGACAATTACAAATTGAGCGAATGCCGATCGGTTTTATTCTTACCGATCCTGACTTTCATTTTTTAGATTGGAACCCCGCAGCAGAAACCATTTTTGGTTTTACTAAAGAAGAAATTCTGGGAAAACATATATTTACTATTGTTCCTGAGTCAGCTAAAACTAACTTTGGCATAGTTTTGTTGCGACTTAGCAAAGGAGATATGACTGCTCATAGTATTAATGAAAACATTACTAAAGCAGAAAAAATTATTATTTGTGAATGGCGGAATACTCCACTTCAGGAAACTGATGGCACAATTTATGGTCATTTGTTCATGGTGCAAGATATCACCGAGTTAAGGAAAGCTCAGGAAGAAAGACTACGTTTTGCTTTTTACGATCCGTTGACTGGACTACCAAATCGAGCTTGGTTTTTAGAACATTTGGGCAAAGTTTTACAACGGAAAACAGAAGATTATAGCGAAAATATTCAAGCAAAATTTCCTAAATTTGCTGTGCTTTTTCTCAATTTAGAACGCTTTGAGATAGTGAAATATAGCTTGGGACATTTAATAGCAGATCAACTGCTTATTGCCACAGCGCGACACTTAGAAAATTGTTTGCGCCCAACAGATAAAGTTGCTTATCTAGGAAGAGATGAGTTTGTCATTTTATTAGAAGATATTGCTGATGCTAAGGTTGCAAAGGAAATAGCTAACCGGATTTATCAGCAATTAAGCTTGCCTTTTAATTTAGATGGGCATGAAATATTTTCTAGTGCTAGTATCGGTATTGCGATTAGTTCAGATTTGTGGAATTCGCCTGATTATCAGCGTCCTGAAGACTTTTTGCGAGCAGCAGATACGGCGATGCACAGTGCGAAAGGTAGTAGGACTCCGGTGGTATTTGAGACAGATATGTATACAAGTGCTTTGTCTCGTTTGCAGTTGGATACTGATTTAAGAAGAGCGATCGCACTGATAGCCAAACCGAATAATGAAGTCCAGGAATTTGAATTATATTATCAACCAATTGTCTGTTTAAAAACTGATGAAATCAAGGGTTTTGAAGCACTGATTCGTTGGAATCATCCAAATAGAGGATTAGTTTCACCTGCTGAATTTATTCCCGTTGCAGAAGAAAGCAGATTAATTATTCCCCTTGGACTATGGATACTAAGAACCGCTTGTCAACAGTTGCGAATTTGGCAACGACAATTTCAGCGCAGTTTAACTATGAGTGTTAATCTTTCTGGTATTCAATTAGAGCAAGCTAATCTGACTGCACAAATTGAAGGAGTTTTGGGAGAAGTTTGGATTGCACCCAACACTTTAAAGCTGGAAATTACGGAAAGTACGATTATGAAAAATACTGAGTCTGTTCCAAATTTGTTAAATCAAATTAAACAAAATAAAGTGCTTTTCGCTATTGATGATTTTGGGACAGGTTATTCATCTTTGAGTTATTTACATCGATTCCCGATCGATACTTTAAAGATCGATCGCTCTTTCGTCAGTCGCATGAGTTTAGATGAGGAAAATTTAGAAATTGTCCGCTTAATTGTTACTTTAGCTCATACATTAGGGATGGATGTCACTGCCGAAGGTGTAGAAGACCTTGAGCAAATACGTTTATTGAAAAGTTTAGGATGTGAGTATGGACAAGGTTATTTCTTCGCTAAGCCATTAAATAAAAAAGCTGCTACCGAATTTTTAGAAAAAAAATTTAGGAATCCAATTCTAGACCTCCGAATTCATAAAGAAGTCGGAGATCTAGACAAAAGCTAAAGAATATAGAGCAGTAAGAACAGCACGATCCAAACAATATCTACAAAGTGCCAATAAACTTCTGCTGCTTCAACACCGAAGTGGTTTTTGGAACTGTAATGTCCTTGCTTGAGCGATCGCCACAGCACGCCTAAAATTAACAGAATACCGAAACAAACGTGCATTCCGTGAAAGCCAGTCAAAACGTAAAAAGTGCTGGCATAAAGATTAGTTTTCAAGCCAAATTCTAAATGGCTATATTCGTAAACTTGACCTGCTAAAAAAATCGCTCCCATGATGGCAGTGATCAAAAACCAAGTTCGTAAACTTGCTACATTATTGTTTTTTACCGCAGTATCACCTTTATGAATTACAAAACTACTAGCGATCAGAATAGCGGTGTTAATTCCTGGTAGCAATAACTCTCTTTCTGGAGTACCTTCTGGGGGCCAAACTGGAGCAACAGCGCGAAAGGTTAAATAAGCAGCAAACAAACCTAAAAAGATCATCCCTTCCGCCACTAGAAATACAATAATACCAAAAATTCGATGATCGGGATGTGCTTCGTGATGACTTGCTGCCTCAGCTGCACCATGATAATTTAGAGCAGTTTTAGACTCGTCAATTGTTGGAATTTGCATAATTTCCTAATTTGGTCATTGGTCATTGGTCATTGGTCATTGGTATTGTTATTTAGGTTTAAATTTTGAGTTTTAAGTCTTGAATTAATAGCAATTTTTAACTCAAAACTCAAAACTCAAAATTCAAAATTTTTAACCAACGTCTACTTTGACTTCAGCTAGTAATTCTTCCACTGACTTTTCTTCTCCCTCTTCTTCAAAATCGATGCCATAATCGTAAGGGCCAGTCCATAAAATTGGTTCTTCATGAAAGTTTTCTACTGGTGGAGGAGAACTAGTCATCCATTCCAAAGTTAGAGCTTTCCAAGGATTAGCAGAAGCTTTTGGCCCATACATCCAACTCCAGACAGCATTGATCACAAAAGGAATTGTGGAAACTGCCAAAATGTAAGCGCCAACAGTAGCCATTAAATTGAGTCCGGCAAATTTGGGGTCATATTCTGCCACCCTTCTAGGCATACCTTCTAAGCCTAGTTTGTGCATTGGTAAAAAGCACAAATTAAAGCCAATAAGTGTGAGCGCAAAGTGTATTCTTCCCCAAGTTTCATTGACCATTCTGCCTGTCATTTTGGGGAACCAATGATATAGTCCGGCATAGAGTCCGAACACGCTACCACCGAATAAAACGTAGTGCAAGTGAGCGACTACAAAATAGGTATCGTGAACGTGAATGTCAACGGGTACGGAGGCTAACATAATGCCACTTAAGCCGCCAATTACAAACATGGACACAAAGCCCATGCCAAATAACATGGCACTATTCAGGTCTAATTTTCCTCCCCAAATAGTTGCTAACCAACTGAATACTTTGATTCCGGTGGGGATAGCAATTACCATTGTGGCGATCATGAAAAACATTCTTAACCAGGCGGGAGTACCACTGGTAAACATATGGTGTGCCCAAACAATTAGACCTAAAAAGCTAATTGCTAGGCTGGAATATGCGATCGCTCTATACCCAAAAATCGGCTTGCGAGCATGAACTGGCAAAATATCAGAAATCATCCCAAACATCGGCAGAATCATAATATAAACTGCCGGGTGGGAATAGAACCAGAACATATGTTGATAAACGACTGGATCGCCACCACCAGTGGGGTTAAAAAATGCCGTTCCTGCTACCAAATCAAAACTCAACAGAATTAAAGCACCTGCTAATACTGGAGTGGAAACCAAAACTAATGCCGAAACTGATAACATTGCCCAGCAAAATAACGGCATTTGATGCAATCCCATCCCCGGAAGTCGCATCTTTAAAAGGGTGACGAGGAAATTTACTGCCCCTAAAATTGAAGAAGTTCCTAACAGCAGAACGCTAAGAATCCAAATAAATTCACCCGCTTGACCATTAATTAAACTCAATGGTGGGTAAGATGTCCAACCAGATCCAGCTGCACCGACAAAGAAACTACTTAACAGTAAAATTCCTCCTGGGGGAATCATCCAAAAAGCCACAGCATTTAATTTGGGAAATGCCATGTCTTTTGCGCCAATCATTAAGGGGATTAAATAGTTACCAAATCCTCCTGTACCAGCCGGAACAATCCACAAGAAAATCATGATTGTGGCGTGGATTGTAAAAAAACTATTGTAAAGTTCTCGGCTGACAAAATCGGAATCTGGAGTAGCTAATTCGGTGCGTACAGCAGCAGCTAATGCTCCACCGATGAGGTAGAAAACAAAGGTTGTCACCAGGTATT
This sequence comes from [Phormidium] sp. LEGE 05292, assembly GCF_015207735.1. Taxonomy (GTDB): domain Bacteria; phylum Cyanobacteriota; class Cyanobacteriia; order Cyanobacteriales; family Aerosakkonemataceae; genus Floridanema. The sequence goes on along the minus strand of NZ_JADEWG010000037.1, from coordinate 34,613 downwards.
GAATTCCAATTACCTTGTGATCTGTGGAAAAACCAAAGTATTTCCGCCAATCACCACCAGTGTTAGTTTCGGCGGTATTTCCTAAATTGGCTGAATCTGTTACCTGAAGTTGTGTCATAAGAATTGCTAGTTGGTGTTTGGTATTTGGTAGTTAGTAGTTGGTTTTTCTGTGTTTGGGATTTGATGCCAGCAAAAACAAAATTTTCTTACCAATTACCCACTACCCATTACCGATTACCTAATGAATGTGTAATTGTTGTAGAGTATCTGAATTAATTCCCATTTCTTGAGCGTAGGGAGTGAGAAATTCAGAATTGGACATATTTGCGGGATTTACTGCTACTGCTTGATTTAAGTTTTCTTGGTTAGCAGCGATTTGAGATTGCATCCAAGTATCAAACTCTTCTGGTGTTTCTACGATTACTTGGGTTTTCATGGCACCATGATAAGAACCACAGAGTTCGGCACAAATTACTGGGTAAGTACCTGGTATTTTGGGAGTGAATCGTAGTTGAGTTTCTCTACCGGGAATTGCATCTTGTTTTAGGCGAAATTGAGGTACCCAAAAGGCGTGAATTACATCATTTGCGGAAATGTTGAGTTTAACTTCACGACCTACAGGAACGTGCAATTCGCCTGCGGTGACACCACTATCAGGGTAATTAAATATCCAAGCAAATTGCAACCCAGTGACGTTAATGTTTAAATCTGGATTTTGACCTTGTTCTTCTGGAGAAGCACCGACACCTAATGCTAATTGATTGTTGGTTGTGGGTGAGTCTGTTTCGTCGGTTAATGTGGCTGCGATCGCTGCTCCTGACATTTTGCTATGATGCGCCATAGTACCATGAGCCGCCATTGGATCTAAGCCACCCATTGAGTTATAAACTTCAAAACTGTAGATTCCAACTATGAGAATAATTACTGCGGGAATGGCTGTCCAAAGAATTTCTAAAGGAACGTTACCATGTATTGGTGGCCCATCTGTTGGGTCATTGGGACGTTTCCGAAATTTGAACAAACTGTAAATTAAAACACATTGAACTATCAGAAATAAACCTGTGGCAACGGTCATCATCATATTAAATAAACCATCTACCAAAGGTGCTTCTTCTGACACTGCTTCTGGTAGCAAGTTATGATTTTGACCATACCAAAGACTGACAAGGGTCAGTACAATTCCGGCAATGAGTGTGGTGATGTTACTTGGTATTTTCACGGCTAGTTATAATTGCTTGCACTACTGCTTACTTTGTTTGATTTGCTGTGAACCGAATCGATTTTAGGTTGCTCAAACAGTAAAACAGATCCGTCTTGATTGTAGACAAGCTATCCGTATTTCGCTATTTGGTCTTTTAACAAGGTAATGCAAGAACCATATATAAGGGGAGAATCAAAAGGCATATTTTTTTGTAATTCTTCCCAAAGGAAGAGACAAAAATTATGTTTGTACAGTATACTGCGCCGACTTACCAAGGGTTGCCAATCAAAGTAAAGCCTGACCAATAATAGGGGTGTGAGAAGTTAACTTTCCCTAATTGTCTCAGTTCGGGGGGTAAGGAAATTCCTGTTTGTCCTATGCCTTCTAGTTCGTTATTATTTACTACTACTTCTCCCTGAATCATTGCTACTTGAGCGCGTCTGAGTGCTTCGGCGCGAATAGGAGCGGTTTTTAGTTGTTCATAAAATTCGGTCATTAATGCTAAGGTACCTTGGTCGGATACGTACCACAAACTTGCTAAAGCTGATTGTACTCCGGCTTGAATTGCTATACCTGCAAAACCTAATTCTACTTGTTTATCACCTAATGCTGTGCGACAAGCACTTAATACTAATAGTTGCACAGGAGGATCGTTCCATTTCACGTTTCTTACTTGATCTAATCCTAATTTTTCATCCCAAAATTGAATGTAAGAATTGCTGGGAGTTCCTGGTCTAAATTCGGCGTGGGTAGCTAGGTGGACAATTTCAAATTTACCACTATTGCGTTGAGTGTTGAGATTATTTACGGTAAAAGCTTCGTTTAAGGAAATTTTTCCTGACCAGAGTTGATTAGCAATAGTAGATAGTTCTATTGGTACTGCTGGTAAGGGAGCTTGTTCTTGAAATGTTGAGGCTCCCATTGCTAATACTGTAGAGTTTTTTAAGTTATAAAACTGGGGATTAGTTAAGCTAAAACTTGGCATTAAGGAAACACTGTAACGTTCGACAATAAATCCTTTACCATCATGTAAAGCTGCTAATGGTAACGATCTTAAGCCTGCATCGGGAATAAAAATTAAGTTGTTAATTTTCCGTTCCTGTAATTTACCTTCAACAGGAGCTATCAATATTTTATAGAGTTCTTGTGCGGGAGCTAAGTAACTGGTGGTATTCAATTTTGAGCGATCGGTTACTTCCATTTGCAATTGTCTAGCCAAGGCAATTATTTGTTCTTTGGTTACATTGGAAATGGGAAAACGTATTGGTTCGCCTTCTGGTGTGATTAGGAATAGTTCGACGCGATCACTATCTTTTGCTTGACAATTTTCGGTTTGTAATTCATTATTTTGCACTCTAGTACCAGGATCAGGAGGACAGGTTACAAGTGCTTCTTCTCCCTGTTTTCCTCGACTAAAAATTATATAAAAAATTGCCGATCGCACACCAGTTTCTTGTTCGTTTCGTCGCAATTGATTCCTAATTTCTTCCAGACTTTTAATGTTATTATTAACTGTTAAACCTAAATAAGCTGCAAATTCTTGAGAAAAGTTTTCTTCTGTTACTCCCAATATGGAATCAATCGGAACTGGGGGAACTTGAGTGATAGGAATTCCAGGTATATTAGAAATATCTTGCTGTTGTTGAATTATTTGTGCAATTTCATTGATTATGGGATTAACAGGGAAATCCTTAGTAATAATTTGGATGTTTCCTAAAGTATAAGAACCTATAAAACTTTGAACAGGAATAATAGTATCTGCTCCCGTTGTTAAAGATCCCGCAGTGCCATTTTTGCTAGCATTTCCTACTACAAAAGGTGTTTTTAAAGAACCGCCACCATGACGAATAATAATCGAACCATTTCCGATTCCGCCAGTAGTAGAAATACTACTACTTACACCTTTGTTATCAATAAAAGTCGCGGTTGAACGGAATAACCTATCTGTTGTGATGTCAACTTTACCACCAGTTCCTTGACTTCCTCCTTGAGCATTAATAAACCCGATTTGCACATCATTTGGAGGATCGATAAATACTGTTCCACCATCACCGATCGTAGCACTAACATCGATGTTAGCTGTGGTAATGCGATCGCCAGATTTAACAATTACTGTACCGCCTTTTTCTACTCCTGTCGCGGTTAAATTCCCGGTAGTTATAGCTTTTGGTGAAATCAGAGTAATAGTTCCCCCGATTCCAGTATTAGAAGCATCTAAATTACCAGTTTCAACAATACCATTTTGACTATTAGCCGAAATATTTCCGCCTTTTGCAGTTATATTGCTAGTCCGAATATTGCCAGCTGTATTTAATCCCACTCCGGCTCCATTGGTGGTAATATTTCCTTTTAAATTAACATTGCCAGTCCCCGCATTAAGCTGTAATTGTTGCGCTTTAATTGTGGAATTGACTGTTAAATCTTTGGCGTTATTAATTACAATATTGCCAATTTCTTGACCTTTACTACCAACTGCACCATTAAAAGTAACATTACCAGTGACAGCAGATAAAGTTAAATTATTAGCTTTTCCAACTTCACTATCTACTGTATTACCAAAAGTTATGCTGCCATTTCCCGTACTAAAAACAGCGTTGTCTGTAAGAATTACTGGTGCATTAATAGACAAGTCGCTAACAGTATTGATACCTTGGGAAACAAAAACATTGCTAGCATTAGTAATATCTAATTTGCTTAAAGGTGAGTTTTTGCCAACAGCTGCATTAAAGCGAATGTTGCCGCTACCTGCAACTAAATTTAGCTGTTTAGCGCCATCTACTGAACCATTGAAAGTAATATCACCTGCTCCTAAACCTGTGCTAATTGTGAGAGCGTTACCTAACTGAATTGCTCGACCTAAAGTAATATTTTGATTCTCTGTGGAAATATTAGCATTTAGATTTAATAGTGTACCATCTAAGGTAATAGAAGCATTATCTTTGCCGAGAATAGCACCATTAACATTAATTGTGCCACTTCCCGATCGAATTGTAATCGGGTCATTAAATGTCACTTCTTTAATTGATACTAATCCCGTTCCATCTATACGTCCAATAATAATGGAATTAAAGCCATTTTCTAAGTTAGCTAAAGTGCTAGCTGAGAGGTTAAATGCACCAGGAATAATATCTGCGATCGCAATTGATTGATTTGGATCTGCTGGTTCTAAAATTAAATTACCAGTACCAGTAACCTTACCACCAAAAATCACTTCCCCTGCTCTTAAAGTGAGAGAGTTAGCACCAGCAAATAAACCGGAATTGAATGCGATCGCACCTGTACCAGGATTAAATTTTGTCTCTCCCGTTAAAGTTATAAAACTATTAAATCTGATATCATCATTAGTTGTAGTAATACTTCCCAAACCTAAAACTTCACCAGTACCTATTTGATTAAACGCACCATCTAAATTAATATCGCCTTTAAAGTTCAAAACGCCACTATTATTAATAGTTAAACCACCATTGTTAGTCGCTGTAATTGTAGCATTTAAATTAATAATATTACCATTAAAGTTAATACCTTGGGGACTATTAGTATCTAAAGCTCCTAAATTAGTTACACCAGTTACCGATTTTAGAGTAATGCTTGCTGCGGTAATTGCATTAGCATTGACATCGCTGACATTTTCAATAACTAAATCACCAATTCGCGTGTTACTTCCAACTGCACCAGCTAAATTAATCTTCCCAATTCCAGCATTTAAAGTTAAATTAGCTTTGCCATCGACAGGATTGTTAAAAGTAATATCTCCAATCCCTACACCAGTATCTAAAGTAGTGTCTCCAATCAGAGTGACAGCACTTTTGAAACTGATGTCATCGTTGGTAGTTGTTAGTTTTCCTGCTAAAGAAACTGCGCCTTCTCCAACTTGTTTAAATGCACCATCTAAATTAAAAATTGCCGCATTTAAATTTATTGGACTGGCATTACTAATTGTTAATCCGCCATTGTTTGTCGTTGTTACTTTGCCATTGAAAACAAAGCTATTACCTGTCAAATTAATTCCACTGGCGCTATTGGTGTTTAAATCTCCTAATGTTGTTACTCCTGTTCCTGCTTTTTGGGTGATGCTTGCTGCGGTAATTGTATTAGCATTGACATCGCTGGCGCTGTCAATAACTAAATCACCAATTCGCTGATTACTTCCAACTGCACCAGCTAAATTAATCTTCCCAATTCCAGCATTTAAAGTTAAATTAGCTTTGCCATCGACAGGATTGTTAAAAGTAATATCTCCAATCCCTGCACCAGTATCTAAACTAGTGTCTCCAATCAAAGTCACGGCACTTTTGAAACTGATGTCATCGTTGGTAGTTGTTAGTTTTCCTGCTAAAGAAACTGCTCCTTCTCCAACTTGTTTAAATGCACCATCTAGATTAAAAATTGCCGCATTCAAAGTCATTGGACTGGCATTACTAATCGTAAATCCGCCATTGTTTGTCGTTGTTACTTTACCGTTAAAAACAAAGCTATTACCTGTCAAATTAATTCCACTGGCGCTATTGGTGTTTAAATCTCCTAATGTTGTTACTCCTGTTCCTGCTTTTTGGGTGATGCTTGCTGCGGTAATTGTATTAGCATTGACATCGCTGGCGCTGTCAATAACTAAATCACCAATTCGCTGATTACTTCCAACTGCACCAGCTAAATTAATCTTCCCAATTCCAGCATTTAAAGTTAAATTAGCTTTGCCATCGACAGGATTGTTAAAAGTAATATCTCCAATTCCTGCACCAGTATCTAAACTAGTGTCTCCAATCAGAGTAACAGCACTTTTGAAACTGATGTCATCGTTGGTAGTTGTTAGTTTCCCTGCTAAAGAAACTGCTCCTTCTCCAACTTGTTTAAATGCTCCATCTAGATTAAAAATTGCCGCATTCAAAGTCATTGGACTGGCATTACTAATCGTAAATCCGCCATTGTTTGTCGTTGTTACTTTACCGTTAAAAACAAAACTATTACCTGTCAGATTAATTCCACTGGCGCTATTGGTGTTTAAATCTCCTAATGTTGTTACTCCTGTTCCTGCTTTTTGGGTGATGCTTGCTGCGGTAATTGATTTGGCAGTAACATTTTTAGAACTATCAATCACAAAATCATTCAAAGGAGTTGAACTTCCCACTGCACCATTTAAATTAATATCTCCTGTACCTGTTTCTAAAGTGAGTTTTTGATTACCATCTATTGTGCCATCAACAGAAATATTACCACCAGCAGTTACACCTGTGCTGAGGGTGACATCTTTGCCTAATATAACGCTACCTTTAAGGTTAATATCTCGATCGACAGTGGTAATATTTGCATTTAAATTACTTTTTCCACTTAAAGTAATAGAGGAATCATCTGTTCCAGTAATCGCACCATTGACGATAATTTGACCATTAGGAGATTGAATAATTACTGGGTCGCTAAATGCGATCGTATTTGGTATAGTAATTACACCACTACCATTTCCTGCACCAATAGTAATCCCAGCAAAACCTTCTGCAAAGACATTGAAATTAACTGTGGAAATGTCTAAATTTTGACTAGCTGTGAAAGGTTGAAGCAGTAAATTACCTTTACCTTTAATAGAATTAGCTGCTCCGGTAAAACTAATTTTATCGCTGGTTAAACTAATATTTCCCGTTCCTGATAAACCATTAGCATTAATTGCACCAACTGTGACTCCATTCGGTGCGCTTAAGCTAACATCACCAGCAATACCACTTGCAGAAGCAGCGTCTAAAATTCCCGATGAAGTGTCAATGAATCCAGCATTACTGGTAATAGAAATATTGCCGCCTTTAGCAGAAGCACTTGTTTTAGAAAGAATATCTTTAGTAATAATGTTACTTTTTGCGTTGAGTGTAATTGCACTTCCATTTCCAGTAATAGACGTAGCATCTAAAGTGCCTAACTGAGTGTTAATTGCTCCATTACTGCTAGTAATAGTAATTCCTTTGGGTGCAATAACATTACCAGTATTAATATCTAAATTCGCTAGTAAAGTAACACTAGTATCATCTGTTCCAGTAATACTAAAACCTGTGTTTTTTATATTACCTGTGCCTACTGGAGATTGCAAAATTACCGGGTCATTAAAGGTAACATTACCAATTATATTTATTGTGCCACTACTATTATCTCGACCTATAACTATAGAACTAAAACCATTTGTTAAAGCGTTAATATCAGAGAATGTCAAATCTAACGCAGATGTAATGGTTGATTGACTGCTACCACCAATATTAATATCTAAGTTGGAAGTTGCAGGTTGTAGAATTAATTTATTGGTACCACTAACCGAAGCTGCTCCTCCATTAAAATTAATTTTATCGGCGGTAAAAGTGAGTTGATTACTACCAGCAACCAATTGCTTATTAATATTAATTGTCGCAGTACCAGCGTTTAAAATTGATGTTCCTAATACTGTTACCGGAGCATTAAAGTTAATATCGCTATTATTAGTAGTAATGCTACCAGATAATTCAATATTTCCAGCACTAGCAATATCGAGTTTTCCTAATGGAATTATATCTCCCACAATAGCATTAAATCTAATCGTACCTGTACCAGCTTCTAGGCTTAATTGTTGCGTACCATCAACTTTACCAGTAAAGTTAATATCACCAGAAACACCTGCGCCAGTATCAATTTTTACATCTTTATTTAAGGTAACTTTACCATTGAAATTTACATTTCCTCCAGCAGTCACTCCCTTAGTTACAATGTCACCGGAAATGATATTAACAGGGGAATTAAGAAGCACTGCTCCTCCAGCATTTCCAGTAGTAGTAGTGTCAATTTTTCCGCCTGTAGTATTAATTGTGCCACCACTACTAATTAAACTCACATCTCCAGAATTGCCGCTACCAACGTTAGTGGTAATGATATCTCCTGTAGTAATATTACCTGTTGCATTCAGGAAAATAGAGCCTGTTTCACCTTCATTTGAAGTGTCTAATTTTCCGCCGCTAGTATCAATGTTGCCACCTGTACTAGTAATTTTAATTTCCCCAGTAGCAGTAATATTTTTAGTGCTAATATTGCCACCTGTGATTAATGTAATTTTACCTTTGTTAAATGCAGCTAATTCACCATTAGCTTTAATATTACCTGTACCTGATTGAATTGTTACTGAATTATTGAATGTAGCACCTGCGGCATCAACAGTAATATCGCCACTACCTTGAGTACTACCAATAATTAATTGGTCAATATCAACTAATTTATTTAAGTCATTTGGCGAGATATCTAAAACATCGGTATTATCAATTTCATCGCCAGCAATTCTAATTGCTTCTGTTGTGGGAGAAGGTTCTAAAGTAACTACACCACCTCTAACTGAGTCACCGAAATTAATCTCATTCCCGGTAAGTAAAATATTTCCTCTACCCGCTTCACCAAAAGTATCGATCGCACTTAAATCAATCTTAGTAACAGCTTTAAGACTGACATTTCCTCCAACCCCACTTCCTCCTTGAGCAAGGATATTTCCATACCCAGCACCACTACTAATCGCACCACCAGTACTAATAATACTAATGTCACCTCCACCATTAGTACCACTTGATTTTACTTCATTATTCAACAATACATTTTTATTTGCTGTAACATTAATGTTGCCACCTTTACCATTAGCAGAAGATGAGTCCACAACCCGCAAGTTGATATCATTTCCACTTTTTATTGTTATATTTCCGCCATTTTTTGTGCTAGAAGAGGAGTTAATTAATTCATTAAAATTCATCACACCACCACTGGTAATGTTAATATCTCCTCCACCAGTGGTTACTCGACTAATTTCCAATTCAGCTTTTGCTTCTAGATTTACATTTCCAGTGTTACTCCCTGTTGTTCCTGTTGTATTGAAGCTACCACCTGTTAATTTTCCTCCTAATGCTTGAACGGTAATTGCCCCACCTTGAGTACGAATTTCATCGGACACATCTTGAAAATTAACTGAACCATTTGTAGAAGTAATTCGTAAACTACCAGTGTCTAATTTTAAGTCTACTAAATTGTTTGTAGTTACACCGCTTGTTAAACCTGTAACATTACCAATTGTGATGTCTCCTGTCGCTTCTAAAACTACATTGGCACCACCTCCTAAACTAGCAATTGCTGCCCAACTAACAGTATTTGTACCCTGGAAATTTGTGATATCTGGATCGCCAGCTAATATTTGATTATCACTAATAAGGTTACTGTCTTGATTTCCACCTCCAATAGTATCTACGATATTTAATGAAGAAGGATCAAGTAACAGGGTTCCTGTTTTACCGTTAGGTGCAGAAGTATTTACGTCGCCGTTAAAAATTAAAACATCAGCACTGGAAATTTCTACAAATCCCCCGTCACCAGAATTATTGCCACCTTTGGCACTAATTTTGCCATTAAAAGCGGTTGCTTTATCGCTCCAAACAATTACTTTTCCACCATTACCCGAAGTGGAACTATCGACGTTAATAATGGTGTCATTACTAATCAAAACACGGGAAGCATTTGGTAAATTACCTTGTCCTTTATAATCACCACCAATGCGTACATTACCACCATCTTTAGTTCCAGAAGCGTTAATATTGGCATTAATTACGCCAATTTTGTCTCCCAAAATATTGATGTTGCCACCTGTTTCTCCAGAAGCATCAATTTTGCCTGAAGCTATTGCTGTATTTCCTGCGGTGGGAATGCGAATTCCTGAACCTGTGAGTTCAACACTACCATCTGGGTTAACAGTAACTCCTGTTGCGTTACCGCCATTTCCACCAGTTAACATTTGCGGTAAGCTAGCAATAGGTAAGTTAAAATCATTGGGTTGAGTGACGCTGTTCCCTATTGGTTGAATTTCTAAGCTCAACAAGAATCCCGGTTGCGAAAGTCTGACTAAACTATTACCAGGAACCGCAGTAACCGTAATATTTCCTTGGGGTGCGGTTAAGGTTCCAGTATTAATAACTGTTCCTGCTAATAAGTTTAAATCTTGACTTAATCCTACTGCTAAATCCCCGGAGTTTATAATTGCTCCTGGTTGTGGCATGGTAAAGGCAAAGGCATTAGGATTACCAATTAATGCAGGATAATTATTATTACCAGTTGCGTTAAACCAATTATTACCAAAACCAATACCGTTGGCGGTAGTTGCGGTAAAAGCTGCGGGGACATTTAAACGAGCATTTCCGCCAAAGACAACTCCTGAAGGATTCATTAAAAACAGATTAGAATTGCCACCTGTTACTTGAATTAAACCGTTAATATAGGAGATTTCGCCACCGTTAACTCTGGCAAGAATGTTCCGAATGTTTGGTTGAGATAAAAAGTTGGCAATCTGTAGGTTATCCAGTCCAAATTTGGTAAAACTGTGGAATAAATTTGCACCATCTCTCGAGCGTTGTCCGCCTGTAATGTCAAAGCGATTTCCTTGGGGGTTAACAATAGTGTTTGTACCATCTTTGGCGGGAACGATCGATTGAGCGAAAGCTGGATTAATATTAAATAAGGTTAGGGAAGACAGGAAAAATGCACAGGTGAGAATTTTATGTTTTTTCTCGGTTTTGGGATAGGGTTTTTCTGGGTTTGGTTCGTTAATTAAATAAAATTTACTTTGAATTTGTCCGTTGATTTCTTCGAGTTGTACATTTAGAGAAATGCGATCGCTCAATCCCCGTCTTTCTAATGCCTGTGTAATAATTTTTTGAGAAGCGCGAATCACTTGCAACTGTTGTCGCTGCGTGATGCTTTCGCTATGATTTCGATAATAGTAAAGCGGTTTATTTATATGTCTTATTTGCGTAACTTCCGAAATTTTCAAACATAAATCATAATCAGGTGCATACTTAACTGATTCGTCAATACCTCCTACTTGTTCAAAAACAGAACGGCGAAACAAGCGGAAATGAAAAGTCATAAAATCGAGCAATAAACCTTCAGGAGAATAAGGAATCCTACAACGTTCTCCATAACCAATAATTTCGCCTCTGGCAGAAATATCGAAATAATCGGTATAAACTAAACCTACTGCTGGATAAAAATCAAGTACTGACGCAGTTTCTTCTAATGCTGTAGGCGCAAGTAAATCATCACTATCTACCCATCCTAAATACTCGCCTGTAGTTTGGGAAATCGCTGCTTTTCGGGATAGAGTTTCTCCTTGATGTTTCCCAGCAATTACCCTGATTCGGCGATCGTTTTTAGCATAATTTTGGGCAATTTCTACAGAATTATCCGTAGAACCATCGTCCCAAATTAATAACTCGAAGTCATGCTTAGTTTGTGCTAGAACACTTTCAATAGCAGCACTTAAATAATGTTCCCGGTTGTAGGTGATTATAACTAGAGAAATTGTGGCTGACATAGCAGTATTAATTAATTTGTAAATTTGTGAAAAAAAATTAAATTTAACTTACTCAAAACTTAAGAATCTAGCAAGAGGAAGTGAGATTATTATGACTTATTTTTTCATCTGTGGTAACCAACGTGCGGGAACAACTTTATTACAAAGTATTCTATGCAGTGACGACACCACAAGTCCATTGCTTCAAGAAGCAATGTATTTTCGCTCAATGATTTCTACTTACCAACTTGGTAAAACGATTTTAACAACTAAACTGAAGGATTACTTTACCACTTTAGAGGAATTAAAAATTTTAACGCCACTTGGGTGAAAGCATTTCTCGAACATACTGTACACCGTTATGTACCCATTAAACATTTAGTTTTAAAACATCGATTCATTACCAAATTCCTGATTTTCAGAATCAACATTAAAATTTATCTTTTTCCACAGCCGAACTATCTAAAAGTAAATGCTCTTTATCATCATCAAAGGGATTATTAAAAAACGATCCTGTTTGTGGTGGTAAATCAGGATCAAAAACAATTTCCGCAATACTTTTAATCACACCAGTTAAAGGAATTGCTAAAACTACACCTAATAAGCCACCAAATTTAGATCCTAATAATAACGCAAGGAAAAGAATTACTGGCGAAAATCCGGTTAATCCTCCCATTAATCTGGGAGAGATTAAATTGTCTTTAATCTGTTGAATTATAAGTGAAACTCCCAAAACTTCCAGTGCTAACCACCAATTAATAAACGCTACAACAATTACTATAGTACCAATTCCTAAAGTTGCACCCACAAAAGGAATCACTTCCATTAAGCCAATAAAAACGGCAAATAAAAGGAAGAATGGTACTTTTAGTAGCCAAAAGGCAACTGATAACATTATTGCCATAAATAAGCCTAAAAGTAACTGACCTGAAATGAATTTTTGCAGATTCTTTTGTAGAGATTCAGTCAATACTTGGCTAACTATAGGTGATAAAAAACTGGTGATTCCTCCCCAAACTCTTTCTCCATCAATTAGCATATAAAAAGAGATTACCAGAATGAATATTAAGTCGATAAACCAGTTAAAGGTACCAACTACTAAACCTAAACCTTTACTGGCAATTACTTCAGCTTGAGCTTGGACTCTAGATAATAATTGAGAAGCTAAAATTCGGACATCAAATGGCAAATTATGCTCGGCGCTCCAAACTTGAAAATTGTCTAATTGTTCGCGTCCTGATTGTACCAAAGAAGGTAAATTAGTGACTAATTGTACTCCTTGATTAAACACGGGTGGTACTACCGTAAGACCGATAAAAATAATCGCGACAATTGCTGCTAAATAAACTAATGCTACGGCTAAAGTTCTAGGTAAAAATTTTTGTAACACTTTCACCGGGTAGTTAAATAAAAATGCCAGCAGTGCAGCTGTCAGGAAAACGCTGACTAATTCGCCGACATAACCAACTGTTACTAAAGTCGCCCAACTAGCTGCTAATACTAGCAGCCACGTTATCATAAACTTTTGTACAGGTGAGAAAATGGAATAGTCTTTATTCATGGTCTTAACTTCTGAATTTTATTCGATGCCATTACAACCACACTCATCCGAATTTAGATAGACATCTCCACAAAGTAAAGGTGCTAACGCACCGAACCCTTGAAGTAGAGACGTTGTATACAACGTCTCTACTTTTTTGGAGATGTCTATTGTAGATAGTAGATTTTAGATTGATTCCCCAGATAAATCTACTTGCTCAAGCTTAGGTCATCAATGGTAGAATGAAAGATCCTTGCTGCTGGAGGCTGTTGCCAAAAGCGGCCTTGTTGTCCAAAAGGGGAGAACTATGAATAGCTACGAAACAATGTATATTTTGCGTCCTGATTTATTAGATGAGCAAGTAAATCAGGCGGTAGAAAAGTATCAGAGTATGTTGCGAGATCAAGGTGCTCAAGATATCAACGTTCAACTGCGTGGTAAACACCGTTTAGCCTACGAAATCAATAGACAACGCGATGGTATCTATGTGCAAATGAATTACCAAGCAAAAGGTAATGTCGTTGCTCCCCTGGAAAGAGCGATGCGCTTGAGTGAAGAAGTAATTCGTTACCTGACAATTAAGCTGGAAGAGGTTTCCACTAAAGCTGAAGCAGAAGAAGAACCCGCAGAAGCTACTGCTTAGATTTTGATCTGTAGACTGAGATTTTGCACTCCTGAGCAGAGCCTCTGTTTTCGTTACCAGGTTGAACCTGGTAACGATATTTGGGAGGTTCTACCTCCCCTACGTCTTTTATCGGTGTGTAAGTTCTGTTTGTTCAAAGTATTGTAAATATTCAAGAATTCTATATATACGCTGCCCATCCTGGAATAACCATGATAAAATGTCGCTTGCACGTACTATAACGGCAAGTTGGCAAAATCTTCGAGGAGTTGTGAGCCATTGTGAGCCAAATCGACACCCCCTATCAATCCCTGCAATCAGAAGTTTCTCATCTCCGTGAGGAATTGCAGCTGCGAGATCAACTGGTTCAACAGTTGTCTCAAGAACTGTTCCGGTTAGTCAAGGGAAATACGACTTTCCTACCTGCGCCGGAATTGTCGCAACAGCATCAATCTCAAATGCAGGCGATGCAGGAACAACTGCAAGGGGTAGAACAACAAGTTAAGTTCTACCAAGAGCAGATTTCCGATCGCGATGCTGAAATCTATCACCTGCGTCAGTCGGTTCAAGAATTAACCGATCGTAGCCGAATGCTGGAACAAGTGGTACAGGAATTACCGCAAATTTATCGCCAGAAATTTACGGAACGCCTTGCACCAATTAAAGAAAAGGTGACAATGCTACAACGGGAAAATCGTCAGCTTCACGCAGAGTTGCAAAGTCTAACTTATCGTTTGGCAATTAAAAGTCGGACTCCGAATGCAAGGCTTGATTTGCCTAGCTTTCCTAAAGTGGGAGGTAGTAGAGTTAGTCTTCCTTTTAGTAATGCTTGAAGTTTGGCTCGTAGTTGATGGGGAGGTGAATCCTGCTGGCGAATTAACGGCTGCATCTCCCGCAACTGCAACAATGGTAGAGGCTTTGCGAAAAGCAATTGTAAAATTCCCCACAACTATAAAAGTTTTCGGAAAAACCGATCTAAATTCCCTAAACTTGCCCAAGGGCGTGGTATTTTGTCCTTTAACTCTGAATCTGCCTAGTAATTTTGATTTCCCGGAAAAGGCAATATTTAAAGCTTGTGAAAATGTCGAATTTTTACGTTATTTAATAGCTCAAAAGTTTGGCTATATTACCAGACCAGGTAATTTTTGGTTGCCTGTAGTTTTAACTCAGAAAGGGCCAATTTATGCGGAAGCGATTGCGCGGAGCGCAGCGCCCGAAGCGATCGGCCCAGCAAGCGAAACTTCACCAGCATTACAAGTTGAGTTAAATTACTATCAGCCAGTGCATTTTTCTGATATAATGCGTCAGCAAATTTATGAGATGGCGTACAAAATACTCAAATTTCTGAACGCTTCACCAGCTACTTATTTAATGCAATTTGGATTTATCGACAAAGAAATTTGGTTCGATCGAGTTTTCCCCTTTCCTGCTGCACCTGCGATCGCCAGTATCAACACCCAAATCCCCGATTTATTCACCTGCCATTGGTACTGCTTAACCAATCAACCAATTATCGACCTCACCATCAAGTTGAAAATCCATAGCAACCGCCAAGGCGATTAGAGCAAGGTAAATTGCTCAAACACTTGTAATTTCGGGCTTTTTCCCTTTTCCCTTCTGCCTTCTGCCTTCTGCCTTCTGCCTTTTGCAATAAAATCGATTGACACTATTGTAGAAATTAAGTCAAGATCGAGGTGAGTGTTAACCTTTGTTAAGGCTGTAGCAGATGTCATTAGAAATGGTTTCCCTGGAGAATATCCAGGAACTAGCTGGTCAGTACGGCTACTGGGCGGTATTTATCGGAATTTTATTAGAAAACGTGGGAATTCCCCTGCCTGGTGAAACTATTACCCTGGCAGGAGGGTTTTTAGCTGGTAGCGGTGAATTGAATTACTGGTTAGTTTTAGGTTGTGCGATCGCAGGCGCAGTTTTAGGCGGTAACTTTGGTTATTTAATCGGTAGATACGGCGGTTGGGCCTTGCTTTTAACTATAGGAAAAATTCTTCGCATTCAGGAAGAAAAACTTGTAGAACTAAAGCAGCAATTTGGCGAAAACGCAGGTAAAACCGTCTTTATTGGTAGATTCATTGCTTTATTGCGGATTTTCGCCAGCCCCTTAGCTGGAATCGTCGAAATGCCATACCTGAAATTTATGGCATACAACATCGCTGGTGCAACAGCTTGGGGTGCAATCATGGTCAGTCTGTCGTTTTTCGCCGGAAAAGTTGTACCTTTAGAACAATTAGTCACTTGGGCAGCCCAATTTGCTGTCTTAGCATTATTAATAGTAGCTGCTTGGATTTTTGTTCCCTTCTTCTTGGAATTACGCCAGACTAAAGAATCATAAATCAATAGCTATAAAAATACAGAGAGAGGAAAACACACTGAATCCTCTCTCTATTTTTTTGCTAGTTTGTTGTAAGGACTTCAGTCCTTCAGTTTGGCAACGACTAAAGTCGTCACAACGAACATCGCTAACTTCAGTCCTTCAGTTTGGCAACGACTAAAGTCGTCACAACGAACATCGCTAACTTCAGTCCTTCAGTTTGGCAACGACTAAAGTCGTCACAACGAACATCGCTAACTTTAGTCCTTCAGTTTGGCAACGACTAAAGTCGTCACAACGAACATCGCTAACTTTAGTCCTTCAGTTTGGCAACGACTAAAGTCGTCATAACGAACATCGCTAACTTTAGTCCTTCAGTTTGGCAACGACTAAAGTCGTCATAACGAACATATCTGTCTGTGCATCGATAAAATCAATGGTTATCCCAGAGAAAATTGATTTGTCTCTAGCTTATCAACATGGGACAATATGCACAGGTAAGTAAATTACCCAAGTTTCAAAAATTTCATAAAAATTAGTTTGGTAAACCAAGCAAGACTGATTACTTGCTAGGCATTATCTGTAGGATTGCTGTTTATGCACATAAGCTAATTAGCAATCCTCAATAATGTTCTTTTAGGCAATCCCGAATTATTAATAAGTAAAGTTAGCATCGTTTTTTTATGAAAAAACGATGAGTTTTTTGCTGTTTATCAAAACGAATGAACGGATTAAATAAGTAATTTATATCAACTGAATAAACCAATTTTGTATCAATAATTTTAGGGGTTCTCAATCAATAATTTTGATTTTAGATTTATTTAATGCCATGCTATACTGACTTCAACACAAATTAAACAATCTAAATAAAGAGATTCACCGTAAAAATCAATAATGAATAAGTTAGAAAAAACGTCGAAAAACTTATTTGTGATTTGATAGAACGGTATCTTCTTTAAAGAATCAAAACGATTTTATAAGCAACAGAAAACATAACGTTTTCTGGAAGATTGTTACGAGTGTAGACAGATTTTCGGAGACCAATTAATAAAGCTTTGCTGCTGGAGGATGTTATGGATCGGTTTTCTAGTCGGGTTTCTAGACGTAAATTTCTACTAACTGCGGGTGCTACTGCTGCTAGTTCCCTTTTACTTAAAGGTTGTTTAGGAAATCCTCCAGAAAATCTGACTCAAGGGGGTAATACAGCACCAACAAATACAACAGGAAATACAGCTGTTCCAGTGGTTAATGTTAATCCTGGCGCTGCCCCCGAAACAACTCGCGTAAAGCTAGGATATCTGCCAATTGTTGAAGCTGCACCGTTAATTATTGCTAAAGAAAAAGGATTTTTTGCCCGTCATGGCTTGAATGATGTAGAAGTATCAAAACAAGCCAACTGGGGTGCTGCGAGAGATAACGTAGAAATCGGATCTCAAGGTGGCGGAATTGATGGCGGACAGTGGCAAATGCCCATGCCTTATCTAATTAGTGAAGGCAAGATTACCAAAGGTAATGTCAAAATCCCGATGTATATTTTGTGTCAATTAAACACACAAGGAAATGGGATTGCGATCGCAGAACAACACAGAGGAAAAGGTGTTGACCTCAAGCTTGCTCAGGGCAAATCTTTAATGGGCGGTTTGAAATCTCAAGGTAAAACATTCACCGCCGCTTACACTTTTCCCCAAGTAAATCAAGATTTTTGGATTCGCTACTGGCTGGCTGCTGGCGGTGTCGATCCCGATGCAGACGTAAAACTATTAACAGTACCTGCTGCCCAAACAGTAGCAAACATGAAAACCGGGACAATGGATGCCTTTAGCACAGGCGATCCTTGGCCTTACAGAATTGTCGCTGATAAGATTGGTTTCTTAGCTGCTTTAACAGCGGAAATATGGAAAGCCCACCCCGAAGAATACTTAGCAATGAGAAAAGATTGGGTGGACAAACATCCTAATACTACTAAGGCAATCTTAAAAGCAGTTATGGAAGCCCAGCAATGGTGTGATGACTTTAATAACCGTCCAGAAATGGCGCGTATTTTGTCGGGACGGCAATATTTTAACGTTGCAGAACAAGTTCTTCTAGAACCATTTATGGGCAAATACACTCTTGGAGATGGTCGCACAATTGATGATAAGTCAATGGCTTCTTTGTATTGGAAAGATGAGAAAGGTAACGTCTCTTATCCATACAAAAGTCATGACCTTTGGTTCTTAACAGAAAGTGTACGTTGGGGCTTTTTACCACCAGATACTTTAGATAATGCCAAAGCGATGATTGATAAAGTCAATCGTGAAGACATTTGGAGAGAAGCAGCTAAAGAGTTGAATATTGCTGCTGCTGATATTCCCACCAGCACTTCTCGCGGTGTGGAAACATTTTTTGATGGCATTACCTTTGACCCAGAAAATCCCAAGGCTTACCTGAAGAGTCTGAAGATTAAAAAGGTGAGTGTTTAGTTTTTCGTAATGGGCGCGATCGCCCATTACTAATTTTCCCACAAGTAAAACTGGAAAGTTTTTTCCACACAGTATAAGGAACCCTAGTACAATGACGACATTGCAAAGAAGAACCGTTAAAACGGTACAGAATCCCTGGATGGCGAAGGTAGAAAAGTTATTGCCTGAAATCATTCCTCCTGCGATCGCGATCGCCATATTGTTAGTAATTTGGCAACTCTTTTCTTTCCTTCCAGGCGTAACTCTTCCCGGCCCAATTAAAGTAGTACAAGATACTTGGATTTTAATTGGTTGGCCGTTTTACAGAAAAAGTGAAACAGACGTTGGGTTATTTTGGCAAATTTTAGCTAGCTTACAACGGGTAGCAATTGGTTACTTTTTTGCCGCAGTTGTGGGAATTGCTTTAGGCATTTTGGTTGGTACTAACAAGATGATGTCTAAAGCTTTAGACCCAATTTTCCAACTACTGCGAACAGTTCCACCTTTGGCTTGGGTACCTATTGCTTTGGCAGCATTACAAAAAAACGAACCCGCTGCATTGTTCGTAATTTTCATCACTGCGATTTGGCCGATTCTGATTAATACAGCAGTTGGTGTGCGCCAAATTCCCCAAGACTACAACAACGTTGCCAAAGTCTTGCAACTGAATAAGAAAAAGTACTTCTTCAAGATTTTGATTCCCTCTGCTTTGCCTTACATTTTCACTGGATTGAGAATTGCGATCGGTCTAGCGTGGTTAGCGATTATCGCGGCTGAAATCGTAATGTCCGGTGTAGCTGGAATTGGCTTCTTCATCTGGGATTCTTATCAAGCAAACAAAATCAGCGAAGTAATTTTGGCGCTAATTTACATCGGGATTGTCGGCTTATTACTCGACAAATTAATGGCTTGGATTCAAACCAAAATTCTTCCGGAATAACAATTAGTTGAATGGTGCGTTACTAACGCACCCTACTACCCACTAAGAATTAGCAAAATTTACCAAATAACTAACATGTCTGTTTTCGTTGCGGTTGACAATATCGATAAGGTTTTTGACTTATCTAATGGTGGTCAATATGTCGCCCTCAAAGGCATAGACCTACAAATTAAAAAAGGCGAATTTGTTTCTTTAATTGGTCACTCTGGTTGCGGTAAATCTACTTTATTAAACATGATTGCGGGTTTAGATTTACCCAGTGAAGGAGTAGTAACTTTAGAGAGTAAAAGAATCACCAAACCGGGCCCCGATCGGATGGTGGTGTTTCAAAATTACTCCTTACTACCTTGGTTAAATGTGCGGGAAAACATCGAATTGGCAGTAGATGAAGTAATGGGCGATCTGCCAAAGGGTGAGAGAAAATCGATCGTAGAAAAGCACATTGATATGGTAGGTTTGCGACCCCACGCAGACAAACAACCAGCGATGCTTTCCGGGGGACAAAAACAACGAGTTGCGATCGCTCGTGCCCTAGCCATTCGTCCTAAACTATTATTATTAGATGAACCTTTTGGCGCATTAGACGCATTAACCAGAGGGAACTTGCAAGAAAGATTGATGGAGATTTGCGAAGAGTACAAAGTGACATCGGTGATGGTAACTCACGATGTTGACGAAGCTGTACTTTTGTCCGATCGCATTGTCATGTTAACCAATGGTCCCGGTTCAAAAATTGGGCAAATTTTAGATGTAGATATTCCCCGTCCTCGCAAACGGATGGAAGTAGTTAATCACCCGAATTATTACAGTTTACGGAGTGAAATGATCTACTTCCTCAACCGTCAAAAACAAGTGAAAAAGCGGCAAGCTAGCAAAGCCCAAGTTCCGATTTCTCGCAACAACTTAGAAAAGGTAAATTTGGAAATAGGTTTTGTACCTTTAACAGCTTGTGCGCCTTTAGCCGTAGCCAAAGAAAGAGGTTTCTTTGCTAAATATGGTTTAGAAGACGTTAAGTTAATTCGGGAACCTAGCTGGCGTGGCATTGTTGATGATATGGTAGCCGGACAATTGGATGCTGCCCAAATGCCAGCCGGGATGCCTTTGTGGTTAACTTTAGGTGGTAATGGTGGACAACCAGTTCCTATTGTTACTTCCCTAACAATGGCGCGGAATGGTAATGCAATTACCTTAGCCAAACGCTTTTATGAACAAGGAATTTACACCTTATCAGATCTGAAGAAGTACCTGCAAAAATCCAAAGACCAACAGCACATTTTTGGCATGGTACATCCTTCTTCAATGCACAATTTGCTTTTGCGTTATTGGTTAGCAGCAGGAGGAATCGATCCTGATAAAGATGTGAGTTTAACTGTTATTCCTCCTGCCCAAATGGTATCCAATTTGCAATCAGGAAATATCGATGGATATTGCGTGGGTGAACCTTGGAATATTCGGGCAGCGGTAGAAGGAATTGGATTCTCGATCGCCACCGATCTAGAAATTTGGTTAGGACATCCCGGAAAAGTTTTGGGAGTTCGTGAAGATTGGGCAGCCGCATATCCTCGCACCCACATAGCATTAGTAAGTGCACTTTTAGAAGCAGCACAATTCTGCTCCCAAGAACGTCACTATGAAGAAGTGCGGCAAATTTTAGCCAGACCAGAATATGTAGGAACCGACATTGAATATATTCAAATCGGAGATCCTAACGTAGCAATTTGCAGTTTAGAACATCACCGAGAATACGCCCATCATCTATTTTTTGGCGAAGGCGTTAACCGTCCTAGCCGTACCGAACACCTGTGGATTTTGACTCAAATGGCACGTTGGGATAAAGTTCCATTCCCCCGCAACTGGTTAGAAATTATGGAACGTTTGTGTCGGGTTGATGTATTTAGTATGGCTGCAAGAGAACTCGGTTTACTCGACTTTAGTTATTCTCGCGGGAAAATTGAATTATTTGATGGCATCACATTCAACTCAGAAGACCCACTAGCTTATTTAGCTAACCAAAAGATCAAACGCGAATTCCGCATTGAAGAAGTTGTTTTGCCTGTTCCCGGAAGATTGAAAGTTGCTTAATTGAGGGACTGGGGACTAGGGACTAGGGACTGGGAAAAAATATCTTCCTCTCTCTTCTCTCTGCGTCTCTGCGGTTCCAAGAAACCTATTCTCTTTCTTCGCGTCCTTTGCGTCCTTTGCGTTTCAAAAAAAAACTCTCTTGCACAAAACCAATAACTCAGAAAAATGCCCATCAAAACAACTCAAACAACCAAAACCTCCTTACCAGTAAAATCAGGCAAACAAGAGCCATTTTTAAACTTTGAAAACGTCTCCAAAGCCTTTCCTACACCCAAAGGGCTTTATGTAGTTTTAGAAGACGTTAACCTCAAAATTCAAGAAGGAGAATTTATCTGCGTCATCGGACACTCAGGTTGCGGAAAATCCACATTATTAAACATGGTTTCTGGTTTTTCTCGACCAACAACAGGGGAAGTCAGATTACGATCGCAACAGATCACCAAACCAGGGCCCGATCGCATGGTAGTATTCCAAAACTACGCCTTATTGCCTTGGTTAACTGCATTTGAAAACATTTACTTAGCAGTTGATGCAGTTCACCCAGACAAACCTCAGTCCGAAAAAGAAGAAATAGTCAAATATAATTTGTCTTTGGTAGGACTCTCGGAAGCAGCCAACAAAAAACCGCAGCAACTTTCTGGGGGGATGAAACAGCGGATTTCGATCGCGCGTGCCCTATCTATTCGTCCCGAAGTATTAATTCTAGACGAACCATTTGGGGCGTTAGATGCCATCACCAAAGAAGAGTTACAAGAAGAACTGCTGAAAATTTGGAATAATATGCGGATGACAGTGTTGATGATTACTCACGACATTGATGAAGCCTTATTTTTAGCCGATCGCTTGGTGATGATGACTAATGGCCCCAGGGCAAATATCGGGGAAATCCTCAACATTCCTTTTTCCCGCCCGCGCGATCGCACCAGAATCATGGAAGACCCGGAATACTACAATCTGCGTAACTACGCCTTAGATTATCTCTTCCGCCGCTTTGCCCACGATGATGAGTAGTATCAGTTTTCCTTATACCTGTGTGGTTTAAAACCTCCAGTGTATAACAGAGGTGGGCCTTCTCACCTCTTTCTTGTCAGAATTTACGTTCAATGCTATACAGATTTTTTTTAATATATCAATAGAAATCTATGATAACAATTTATACTATCAATTAAACAAAATGAAAAAAACCTTAAATTCATAAAAAAATCTGATAAATTGTTATTTACAACTAGCTCGTTGCTTAACCAGCTAAAAACTGTTGGCACATAAATACTAATCTGCCTTGACACTAATCTGGATTAAACATTTCAAATCCACACTTTCGTTTACCCATAATTCTTGTTGAAATTCGAGGGGTAATCCTGATGTCTGAGTTCTTGCTGCAAACTATTTGGATGGTGCCTTTATATCCCTTAGCCGGGATGATTTTAACAATACCCTGGTCGCCGGGAATGATTCGTCGCACAGGGCCAAGGCCGTCCGGTTACGTAAATCTCATAACAACTTTCTTTGCTTTTTTACACGGGTTATTTGCCCTCACAGCGATTTGGAATCAAGCACCATATCAAATATTTATTCCTTGGTTGCAAGTCGCCAACCTAGACTTAACTTTGCCCTTGGAAATATCCACCGTGACAGTAGGCGCTACAGTTGTCATCACGGGATTGAATGTACTAGCGCAAATTTTTGCCGTTGGTTATTTGGAGATGGATTGGGGATGGGCAAGATTGTTTGCTTTAATGGCATTTTTCGAGGCGGGAATGTGCAGTTTAGTATTGTGCAACTCCCTGTTTTTCAGTTACGCCATTCTCGAACTTTTAACCCTTGGCACTTATTTACTCGTCGGATTTTGGTTTAACCAATCATTAGTAGTCACAGGCGCAAGAGATGCGTTTTTAACCAAACGGGTAGGAGACTTATTCCTACTCATGGGTGTTTTAGGGCTTTATCCCATTACTCAAACTTGGAACTTCACCGATTTAGCAGAATGGGCATCAACCGCTCAAATTGACCCAAAACTCGCTGCATTATTGGGTTTAGCTTTAATTGCGGGGCCATTGGGTAAATGCGCTCAATTTCCTTTCCACTTGTGGCTAGATGAAGCAATGGAAGGCCCTCTGCCTGCTTCGATTTTGCGGAATGCGGTAGTTGTAGCCACAGGTGCTTGGGTATTAGTCAAAATTCAACCAGTTTTATCCCTCTCTCCCGTATCAGAATCGGCAATGTTTATTGTCGGTGGTGCAACTGCTATTGGTGCTTCTTTAATATCTGTTGCCCAAATTGATATTAAACGTGCTTTGTCTTATTTAGTCAGCGCCTACATGGGCATAGTTTTTATTGCCGTAGCTGCCGAACAAACGCAAACAGCATTATTATTAACCTTCACTTACTCACTTAGCATGGCGCTTTTAGTGATGGGTATTGGTGGCGTAGTTTGGAATAATACGACTCAAGATTTAACTCAATACGGTGGTTTGTGGTCGCGCCGACCTGTATCAGCATTTGCTTTTATTATCGGTGGAATGGGGTTAATTGCTTTACCACCATTGGGCGGTTTTTGGTCAATGCAAAAACTCGTAGAACAGCTGTGGATATCTAACCCATCTATCGCTGTATTGGTGTTAATAGTTAACGGTATTGTTGCCTTTAGCTTGACTCGGACTTTTGGTTTGGTGTTTGCTGGTCAAGTTAAACCAATGACTTATCGTTCTCCTGAAATTCATTGGCCGATGGCTTTGCCAATGATGTTTTTAAGCGGTTTAAATCTTCACGTTCCGTTGTTATTTTTGCAATGGCAATTGTTGCCTAGTTTAGAAACGGTGAATCTAACTGTACCGTTAAGTTTAGCTGTTTCTAGCTTAGTTGGTTTCGCTTTAAGTGGCGTAATTTATCTCAACAACAATTGGCAAAAACCAGTGCAATTGGGTTGGAAACCGCTACAAGATTTCTTTGCTTACGACCTTTATACACCCACACTTTATAAAGTGTCGATCGTTTTTGTGGTGGATTTAATTTCCCGTGTGATGTACGCGATCGATCGCTACCTAGTCGATGGATTAGTAAACTTAACTGGAATCGTCACAGTTTTTAGCGGACAAACTCTCAAATACAACGTTTCTGGAAAGGGTCAGTTTTACATCTTAAGCATCCTCTTGGGCATTTCTTTCCTAGTAATTTTGGTTAGCTGGCCATTTTTATCTCAACTATTAATTGTCAGCAAATAAAGGCGGACAGTGATAATTTGATTAACTCAAAATTGTTTAAGGGCGGGTTTTGTTGTTAACTTTTATGCTGTGATTACAAGATTTCCTGCTAAACCCGCCCCTACAAACTAAACAATTTCTCCCCAGTCCCCAGTCTCCAATACCCAGTCCCTAATCAAAACAATCACCATGCTGAGTACTTTAATTTGGTTGCCTGTCATTGGTGCTGCGATTATCGGAGTCTTACCACAAGAAAAAGCAGCACGCAACGCTCGAAATGTAGCTTTAATAGTAGCTAGCATCATCTTTTTCTGGACTCTTTTTGTTCTCTCTAAATTCAGTATTAGCAATCCAGGTTTTCAATTTACCGAATACCTGCCTTGGATTGAAACTTTGGGTTTGTCCTATCATTTGGGTATTGATGGTATATCGTTACCTTTAGTAGTTTTAAACAGTTTGCTGATTTGGATAGTCATTTTCAGCAGTGGTGACAAAATTGCCCGTCCCAAACTTTATTACTCTTTAATTCTGTTAGTTAGTTCTGGGTTAGCAGGTTCTTTCTTAGCCCAAAACTTACTGCTGTTTGTGCTGTTCTACGAAATTGAACTCATCCCTCTTTATTTGTTAATTGCGATTTGGGGTGGTTTAAAACGAGAATATGCAGCTATTAAATTTTTGCTGTACACAGCAGTTTCGGGAATTCTGATTTTAGCTGCTTTTTTAGCTTTGGGTTGGTTAGCTGGAAGCACAATCAAAGGCAGTACTCTAAACTTTGATTACGAAACAATTAAATCAACTATTTTGCCTTTTAGTTGGCAAATTCCGCTGTTAATTACTTTGTTGATCGGTTTTGGCATCAAAACTCCTTTAGTTCCTTTCCACACTTGGTTGCCTGATGCTTATGTGGAAGCTTCTCCACCAATAGCGATTCTTTTGGGTGGTGTTTTAGCGAAGTTGGGAACTTATGGTTTAGTGCGTTTTTGTTTGGGTTTATTTCCTGATGCTTGGGGAACTGTGGCTCCTAGTTTAGCAATTTGGGCGACAGCGAGTGTGGTTTATGGGGCGCTAACTGCGATCGCACAAAAAGACATCAAAAGAATGGTAGCTTATAGTTCGATCGGTCACATGGGTTATGTGCTGTTAGGACTTGCACCAGCAACACCTTTAGGAACTGTGGGTGCAGTTGCCCAAATGTTCAGTCACGGCGTTATTTTAGCTGCACTTTTCTATTTAGTTGGTGTGGTTGAAGAAAAGGTGGGAACTCGTGAATTAGATGTTCTCAATGGTTTAATGAATCCGATTCGCGGTTTACCTTTTATTAGTGCTTTTCTCGTAGCAGCAGGAATGGCAAGTGCAGGTATTCCAGGTTTAGTAGGTTTCATTGCTGAATTTGTCGTTTTCCAAGGCGCTTATGCAACATTTCCTATTCCAACTTTAATCTGTGTGGTAGGAACAATGTTGACCGGAGTTTACTTTGTAATTCTGTTAAACCGTACCTGTTTTGGCAAGTTGGATAATTCCACAGCTTATTATCCAAAAGTATTATGGAGTGAACGAGTTCCGGCTTTAATTTTAGTTGGTTTAACTTTCTTTTTGGGCGTGCAACCTTCTTGGTTGATGCGTTGGAGTGAACAAAGTAGTACTGCTTTAGTTGCATCTGTGCAAGTTCATCCAGAACAGCAAATAGCTAAAGTCATCGAACCTCTGGAAAAGTAAAGTCCGTTGTAAGCACTTCAGTGCGGCAACGCTAAAGCGTTTACAACCAACTTAAGAGAAGGTTTGTTGTAAGCACTTCAGTGCGGCAACGCTAAAGCGTTTACAACCAACTTAAGAGAAGGTTTGTTGTAAGCACTTCAGTGCGGCAACGCTAAAGCGTTTACAACGAACCTGGTTTATTAGAAGTAATTTAGTCATACAATTTCAGGAAACTAAGATGGTACAAACCCCCGTTAAATCTTCAAGTAAATTGCCTCCTTCTAGGCATAAGTATGCTGATATTGTGCATCGTTTGGAAGCTGGCGGCGCAATGTTACCTGATACGCCAGAAAATTTGATGCAAATTATCGGTATCTATAAAGCTTATGCTGTACCGATGGATTTTTATTGGCGAGATTTGCTTTATATTGGGGAGAAAGTTTTTCTCAATCCGTTGCCTTTATTTAAGTACTTTTTGCCCAAAGAGTATTTAGATTTGCATAATCATTATCAAGGCGATGATGCAGATTATCGAGTTTGGAGAAAAGGTGAAGCATCGGCACATCCTGAACTTTTAGAGTTCATGGATAAGGGAGAATTAAAGAAGAATTTTCCCCGAATTTTTCATCACCTGTGGCACGATCGCATTAACATGGAATTTGCCGAGGAATGTATGCGTTCCATGCAATGGCATCGACTCAGCGGTGGCATGGATCTTTATTTGGATACCCCAGAATATAAGAAGGCAGCTGATGAGGCGATTAAGTCTTACTTTAAGGGTAATCCGGCAATGTTAACCCTGTATAAGTTGTTCCCAGATTTGTTTTTGGAACAGTGTCGCCAAGCTTCTTATTATGCTAATCTGGGTTTATTCTGGGAAGTAATGGCTCCAGTGTTTTTTGAGATTAGCGATCGCTACGATGCAGGAGAAATTACCACTGTTCCTCAAGCAATGGATTTCTTGGTAAATTGCATCTTTATCGCCGCAGGAAGACCAATTTATCACCACGTAAAAATTCGGGATGAAGAACATAAAATCATTCCCAAAGATTTGGGTTTAATGTGGTTATATGATGCTGCTTTACCTTATGTGGAAGCAGTTTTCTATCGCACTTCACCTTTCCGAGGCACAAAATCTTACAACGCCCAAGCAAAACAAATTCCTGAAAAACAAGAAGATTTCCATTATGGAATTCTCTACGCTGATGTGTTTCCTGTAGGTACAGCAGGTATCCCACCAACACAATTAATGCAGGATATGTTCCATTTCTTACCCCCATATCTCAAGGATTACTACAGCAAACATTGTCGCAATGAAGATGATATGTTAATCCAATTGGGGATTAGTTTTCAACGTTCCATGTATGTGGTGACATCAGCAGTATTCCAAGCTTTAAGAACTGCTTTACTCTATCCTTTAGACGATCCAAATCCAAAACATTTAATGGCAAATCGCAATTTCTTTGAATCTCAATTGAATCGTTTCTTGCGCCCAGAAGCGAGAATAGGTAGCATTCAAAATCCAGAGTACAGGTAATTAAGGTTAGTTGTAAACGCTTCAGCGTTGCCGCACTGAAGTGCTCACAACAAACCTTATCTCAAGTTCGTTGTCAACGCTTCAGAGT
This sequence comes from [Phormidium] sp. LEGE 05292, assembly GCF_015207735.1. Lineage (GTDB taxonomy): Bacteria > Cyanobacteriota > Cyanobacteriia > Cyanobacteriales > Aerosakkonemataceae > Floridanema. The sequence goes on along the minus strand of NZ_JADEWG010000037.1, from coordinate 6,623 downwards.
TGACAACGAACTGTAAAATAGCTGTGAAAGTTGTTTTTACTCACAGCAAACAAACTGATGAACAAAATAATTTACCCGACTCTTGATTTATTTCTTTACCACCAAAGAGAAGGCTTAACAGAAAACGAAGTAGATATTAAAACAAATCATGCTAATTTTTGGTCTAATTTACCAAAAAATTTAAAGGTTGATCTTGCTGAAGAAGCAAAAGCAGAAAATACGGAATATGTAAGACTGCTAGAGTTTTCTGAAGCTGCAAAGAAACAAAAACAATTTTTTTTTACAGCATCTTTGGGCGGATATCCTATAGAAGCTTCTTACTATCCGATTCGTTTAAATGATACTTACGCACTGTTATTTGATAGCTATATTAATGATAAAGTACAACCGCAACCTATTACTTGTTTACGATATTTAAAAACTTTAGCTAATTATAAAACTGCAAATTTAGGCACAACTTGGATAATTTCAGGATATTTACCCCCATCTTCTAATTCTGAAAATATCGCTAAAGAATTATACAAGGAATTTACTGGTAAAGATTGGCAAAATCCACAAGAAGGGAAGTTTTTAGGTGCAACTGTTTTTGAAATTTGGCAATCTCCACAAAAATGGGAAGATATAGAAAAGGAAAACCATCATATTTTAATTTTTCTCTATCCTAAATTGCAAATAATGGAGAAAACATCCGGTTTTTATAAACTATGGTTACGGCTTTTCTATTACCGTAATAAAGTAATTTGGGCTTATTCAGAAAGCCGAAAATGTAACCAGCAATTGCATAATTTAGTTACTGAAATTGCCAGTACAACCCATATAATTGAGAATGTATGGAATCAAAAAGGTTCAGGAAAAACAAGGGAATTGGAAAAAATATTACAATCTCATCCCAAAAAATATTTTAATTGTTTGAATAAAATTAATCAACTTGAAATCTTACAAAAAATTATAAATAGCAACTTAGCTAGTTACCAATTTTTCATCAAGCGAATTAAAGATGAATCTCAATATATAACTGAAAAAAATGTCATGCTGGGCAAAACAGAGCTAATTTTTTTAGAAGATTTTAGTAGAATTGTAGAACAAGAATATCAATATAAAATAGATAAAGATTACACTAATTATAGTTCAACGGCTAAAGTTTTGGAAAGCCAAATTAACATAATTCGAGGGATGATAGATTTAGATAAAAAAGAAAGCGATCGCACTCTCACCAACACAATCATTATTGCCAGTACAGGATTAGCTACAAGTAGCATTACCGCCTCTATTATTTCTCAAAAATTGCCATCTCCAACAGCAAAAAGTAATGCTATTACTGTTGAACAAGCTTTTGGTTTAAGTATTGGAATTGGGTTGGTTGGAGTAGCGATCGCTTATTTAATTCTTCGTCTATTCCGCAAAGTTTTGCTAAAGTAAGAAAAAAGCCAAATTGAATATTGCAGCAAATTAAAATATCTTGCTAATTGGTTTGGTTTGATAAACTGGAATTTCAATAATAAACTCTGTTCCTTTTCCAACTTCAGAAACACAGCGTAAATCACCTTTGTGTTTATCTACTATAATCTGATAACAAATAGATAACCCTAAACCTGTACCTTTACCCACAGGTTTTGTCGTAAAGAAAGGATCGAATAGCTTACTTTTATGTTCGTCAGAAATGCCACAACCATTATCTTTAATCTTGATTACGGCGCGGGATTTATCCGTCGATAATTCTGTATTAATAGTAATAGTCGGAACAAAGTTTTGATTCCCCGTTTCTTCTTTATTTCGGAGTTTATCTAAAGCATCGACCGCATTACTCAGAATATTCATAAATACCTGATTTAATTGCCCAGCATAGCATTCCAATAGGGGTAAATTTCCATACTCTTTAACTAAGTTAATTGCCAAATTTGCTGGTGTCTCTTTCAAACGATTTTGCAAAATCAATAAAGTACTATCAATTCCCTCATGAATATTCACATCTTTCATTTCCGCTTCATCAAAACGAGAAAAATTGCGTAAAGAAAGCACAATTTCTCGAATTCTATTCGCACCAATACTCATTGATGATTGAATTTTTCTTAAATCCGTTATGAGAAATTCTAAATCCATTTCTTCTTCCAAATCTTGAATTTCTGGTTCAGGATTAGGATACTTTTGTTGATACAATTCAATTAATCTTAGAAGTTCTTGTGTGTAATCAGCAGCGTGGGGTAAATTGCCATAAATAAAATTGATTGGATTGTTAATTTCGTGGGCTACACCTGCTACTAATTGTCCCAAACTAGACATTTTTTCTGTTTGAATTAACTTCGCTTGTGCTTCCTGTAAAGCTTGATATGCTTTTGCTGATTTCTCCATTTCTCTTCGCAGGCGTTTTTCATTAACAGTTACTTGTCCTAACAAGTTATAAAAAGATATAGTTAACCTACCAATCTCATCTTCTCTACTCATCAATTCTTCACTTTTAGCACTAGCTTCTGCCAATAAATTACACTCATCCATAATCGGTTGTAAACGGCGATTTAACCGTTTCACAAACAGAAAAACTACTGCGGCTAAAACAGCGGAAGCCCCCATTGCTGCTAATAAAGTTCCCACAACTGAAAAGCGTAATAATGGGCCAATTACTACCCATTTGGGTACCGAAGCTAACAGAACCCAATTATTATTAGAAATTTTTCTATAAGCCCAAAATTCTTGCTTACCCTCTCGATCTTGCCAAGATATAATTCCCGTATTTTCCTTATTTGATTTAAGTTTTAAGTTAATTTTTTGCCAAAGTCGATCGTAGTTATTAATTTGAGGAAACGGCTTTAAATCAAGTGCTAATTGAGGGTCTGGTGGATAAGCAATTAAATTTCCTTTAGGACTCACTAGCACAAAATAACCAGAATCTCTCATTACAGAATGGGATAATTTTTCGCTAATAAATCCCAATTCCAAATCTAAAGCCATTACCCCCAATAGTTGTTTTTTATTATTATAAAAAGGCAAAGTATAACTAGTGCTAACAAAAATTTCCGGTGGCTCGACAGTTGTTTCTTTGTAGCGAACTGGTTCAATCCAAATTGCTTTACCAGCTTTTATAGGATCTCTGAAATAACTTTCTTGAAAATCTCCGGGTTCACTTTCTCCACCCTTGGCAATTACTTTACCACTTTTGTCCCGAATCGCGAATGGATAGGCATACTTTCTGTCAGGAATAATCAACCGTTTTTCAGGAGGTTGTCCAAAACCTAGTCCGGTTCCTAACCGCGAAGTTTGCAAAGATCGCCGGATTAAATCAACATAAACAAATTCTCTTTTTTCCCCTGCTTGGTGAAGTGTTGTCGCTGCATCAGCAACTAGTTTGGCAGTATTTTCAAAGCTAGTAAACTTACCTTCTAGGCTTCCGGCTTGGACTTCTAAACTAGAGAGTAATTCAGCTTTTGATTGTTTGACAAGTTCCTGGTAAAAGAGATATGATGCACAAAGTAAACCGACTAATGTTCCGCCCAAAACAGAAAGAAATAGTTTCCAACCAACCGATTTTAACAAAGAAAGTTTTTGGGAACGAGGAGACGTAAAATTTAATAAATTTGTTCGCATAATATCACCAATGTATGAGTTAATTTGATATTAGCAAAGTGGTTGTAAGTTGTTAGCGATCGCTATTCCACCCAACTGACTATACTCAAGTTTATTAGCCCGGTCATAGTAACAGTTGAGAATTGAATCTATCTTAACTTTTCCTTGAGCGATCGCATTTACCTTATCAATATACCGAGAATCGATTAACCTTTTTAACGGTTGTTCCACCCGATTAAAATATTCCATAGCTGCGGCTGCTTTGCGATCCCATTCGGGATAAAATTGCAAAAGATCGTCAGGCATCACTTTCGTGCGAGAACTTCCCTTTTCTGGCAAACAGTAAAAAGGTTCATCTAAATTTAGATAACCATAATCATCTGTTAACTGTTCTCCAGGGTAAATATCCCTCACAGCAATTTCAAATTTGTAAGGGGTACTAATACAATTAGAATTGAAACTATGATTGACAAACTTAGCAATATCCCAACATAATATGTACTTACCATCGCGGTCGCGGTAACAATACTTAAGCAGCTTCTGTCGCAGCACAGTATCTAGATAATTTACATAAGTTTCATCAAACTTTTGATCAAAATCATCTAACACCCAAGTAATCGTACCTTGAGGAATAAACTTAGTAGCAAAAACTCCGTATCCCACATACTTATTTATATAGAGAAGTTCTGTATCTGGATGAATCATACTTTTGGCACCTGATAATATAATAGTTGCATTCCGAGCAACTGATGAGCGATCAAAAGAAGGAACTATTACTAGCAGCCTTGAGGAAATTTTAAACTTTAAATTTTAGATTTAAGTTTAAGAGAAATATAATGACGAAAAAACTTAAAAATTCGTAATGGACTTACCACTGATATATCATCCTGACTACATTGCGCCACTTCCAGAAGGACATCGTTTTCCCATGTCCAAATTTCGCCAACTCTATGAATTACTGTTAACTGATGGTATTGCCAAACCGCAACAATTTCATGCACCCAAACACCCTCCGTTAGAATGGATTGAATTAGTTCACACACCAGAATATGTGCAAGCTTACTGTAAAGGCACACTAGACAGCAAAGCCCAAAGGAGAATAGGATTACCTTGGAGTCCAGCCTTAGCTAATCGTACCTGCATTGCCGTAGGTGGCACCATTTTGGCAGCCCAATTAGCATTAACTCATGGTTTAGCCTGCAACACTGCGGGTGGAACACATCACGCCTTTCCCAATTATGGATCTGGTTTTTGTATTTTTAACGATTTAGCCATAACCGCCCGTGTTTTGCAAAGCATGGGGGTGATCCAAAAAGTTTTAATTGTAGACTTAGATGTACATCAAGGAGATGGTACCGCTTTAATTTTTCAGGAAGATCAAAGCGTTTTTACCTTTTCCATGCACTGTGAAATAAATTTTCCCGGTACTAAGCAAAAAAGTGACCTTGATGTTCCCTTACCCGAAGGAATGGAAGATGACGCATATTTACAAACTTTGGCTAGTTACTTGCCCGACTTATTGAGCCAAGTAAATCCAGATTTAGTACTATATGATGCAGGAGTCGATACTCATTTAGCCGATCGCTTAGGTAAATTATCCCTCACAGACACAGGAATTTATCGTCGGGAAATGCAGGTTTTAAGTACTTGTATCGCCAAAGGTTATCCCGTCGCTTGTGTCATCGGTGGCGGATATGCTGATGACCTCAAAAGTTTAGTTTATCGCCATTCCTTAGTTCATCGCGCCGCCAGTGAGATCTACCATCAGTATCATCTTTAATGCCAGACTAAAGACAGAGGAGCAATCCCGCTCCCTTGTCGATAAACTTAATCGTTAGAGCAGGTGATTGTAACCTGTAAAGGATAAACCGTGCTGCTATCCAAAGGTTTTGAAGTTGAAATGTACACCGGGACTCCACAAGGAAATATTGTGGGTCTTTCCGATCGCATTGTGGCAGACTTAGACGGTTTTGTAAAAGAACCCGACAGCCGCAACGTCGAATATACTACCGCACCCTTATGGTGTTACGATCGCTTACTCTGCGCTTTAGTCCGTCCCAGACAGCGACTCCGAGCCTACCTACAACGTTTAGGCGATTATACCCTAATTCCCGGCAGTACCTTATCCTTGGGCGGAAGCGATCGTTTTTGGCGTTCCGACCCAAAAAACCCATACCATACCTACATAGAAAACACCTACGGCACCAAAGTCGTCACCGCCAGCATACACATCAATATTGGCATATCCCAACCAGAATTACTCATGCGGGCAATTCGCCTCATCCGCATGGAAGCACCTCTCTTTCTCGCCCTTAGCGCCTCATCCCCATTCCTCGAAGGTCAACCTACCGGATATCATTCCACCCGTTGGGGACTTTTCCCCAAAACACCAGCCCACGTTCCCATTTTTGAAAGTCACGCCCACTACATTCGATGGACAGAAGAACAATTAGTCGCTGGAACAATGCAAAACGTCCGTCACCTCTGGTCATCCATCCGTCCCAATGGTAACAACCGTCCGCATGATTTAAATCGTTTAGAATTGCGAATTTGTGATTTAGTAGTAGATCCGATCGCTCTTTTAGCCATCACCGCCCTCTTAGAAGCCAGAATTTGGCAATTAATCCAAGATCCTACGCTAGACCCTTTAGAAAAAAGCCAACTTTCCCCCGAAGATTTAGTCACTCTCACCGATGCCAACGAAGCCGCCGCCGCTAAATTGAGTTTAGAAGCCCAACTCCGACATTGGCAAGACGGTCAACCAATTTTGGCTAGAGATTGGATTGAACAACTCTACCAAGAAGTATGGCCTTTCGCCAAACAGCGAGGCTTTAGCTGTTTCCTCTCTCCCTTGAAAAAAATTCTCCGAGAAGGTAACACCGCCCAAAAATGGTTAACCCAAATTGACCAAGGTTTAGATGCCCACCAAGTCATCTCCCAAGCCATCCAAACCACCTTAACTCAAGAACAGGAATTAGAAGACAAACTCTGTCAAGTTTTAGTCGCCTAGTTGGGGCAGGGGGGCAGGGGAGCACAGGAGCAGGGGAGCACAGGAGCACAGGAGC
>NZ_JADEWG010000297.1 GCF_015207735.1 [Phormidium] sp. LEGE 05292 | reverse complement strand
GATGGGGACAAGGGGACAAGGGGACAAGGGGACAAGGGGAATGGGAAGATGGGGAGAAATAATTTAACTATCTCTTCTCTTCTACTCTCCCCACCTCCTCTGACTGAACCCACCTCCCCATCTCTTCTTCCCTTCTGCCTTTCTTACCTTCTGCCTTCTGCCTTTGCTAACTCAAAACTCAAAACTTTTCTCTGCCTTTTGTAACTGTTGTCTAGCAGCTTCTAAAATTAAGCGTTGTTCCGCACGGACGATCGCATTATGAGTAAATTCCACCGCATCCAAACTCACAGAAATAGAAGTAATTCCCCATTGTACTAAACGCTCAATTAACTCTGGATATTGTCCAGATGCTTGACCACAAATAGAACAAGGAATACCAGCTTGTTTAGCCATTTTAATTAATTGCTGAATTGCTTGCATCACAGCGGGATGACGTTCATCAAAAGCCGCTGACATTTCAGCACGATCGCGATCGACACCCAGTAAAAGTTGCGTTAAATCATTAGTACCAATAGAAATTCCCATACAACCAGCTTTCACAAAATCTGGAAGTAAAAATAGGACAGAAGGAACTTCCGCCATCATCCAAAGTTGAAATTGAGCAGAGGAGAAAAAACCAAATTCTGCAATGCGACGACGACAGAAAGCAAACTCCTCCACAGTGCGAACAAAAGGCAGAATTAAATTAACATTGGTGTAACCTGACTGAAAAACCATCTGGAGTACTTCTAATTCCAAATCAAAAAAAGTTGAGTTTTGCAGATAAGCAAAAGTACCCCGCATCCCCAACATCGGATTAACTTCTTTAGTCGATTGAGCAAAAGTATTTTGAAACTCATGCGATCGCCAATCCAAAGAACGATAAAATACCGGACGAGGTGCAAAAGCACTAGCAAACTGACAAACAGCCTCAGTCAACCTTTCCACTAACTGTTCTCGATGTCCAGAATTTAGCCATCGATTAGGATGTTGTCCTTCCAAAACGTCCAACAACATCAATTCTGAACGTAATAAACCAACACCATCAACAGGTAAACTAGCCGCACGTTCAATAGTGCTAGGTTGACTAAGATTTACCATCAATTGAGTTGCCATTAGCGATGGTAGATTCAACGTTTGGAATCTTTCCTGAGCCCCTAAATCCACAGTAGACGCTCTACTCCTATTTTGCTGTTTCTTTAACTGTAATCCCTGTTCACTACCTAAATGTATCTCACCGCGATCGCCATCCACCAGCAAAAAATCACCAGTTTGGATCATCTTCGTCGCACCAGACACACCAACAACAGCTGGGATTCCCAATTCTCTAGCAATAATCGCCGCATGACAAGTCATTCCCCCTTGTTCCGCCACAACTCCCGCCGCCTTTCGCAGCAAAGGAAGCCAATCGGGATATAGATGTTTCAAGATTAAAATTTCCCCAGTCGGAATAGTTTCCCAATCTTGGGTAGGGAAATCCGTCACTACTTGCGCTTTAGCGATCGCTTTACCCCCAGCCGCCCCTAAACCTTTAAAAACTTGAATAGAAGAGGATTTAGTAGAAAACGCTGGATTCACAATAGCAGAATTAGCAGCTAAGAGCGGAATTTTCTCCCTTTCTACCTCTGGCTGACTTTCCTGTTTAATCACACCCTCATTTCGCTGCTCACAACTTTGGATTTGCGTCACATAAAATTTAGGCAAGGAAACCTCTGACTCATTTCCTATAAGTATCCAACTCACAGATAAAGCCACACCTAATTCAGCACTCAACTGATTTCCCAACTGCACCAAATCTGGTAAATAACTAGCTGACAAAGCATACTGTTTTTGTTGCTCCCCACTCAGTAAATAAACTTGTAAAGGCGGATTAACAGCTACTTGATTCCATCTTTTCTCAACTGGTGAATCTGAATTTTCCAGCAACCGATAAGCCAGAGTCTTTACCCCAAGTTTTTGGTTTAGGATCGCACTATTTTCTGGTTGTACTTCATAAAAATCAGGTAACACCTCACCCTTAATCAAAGACATTTCCAGCCCCCAAGTTGCCTGAACTTGATAAGCAACAGGTTGTCTACTCGTAGCTAGTTGGGAAATAAAACCCCCCGTTTGTAGCAAACCACTAGCTAAACAGTTTTGCAGCGGTTGAACTAAGATTGCCAAATTAATTTTTTGCAGCTGGATACCAAGACGCTGCCAATATAGTAAACTTCGAGCGCGGAATAACTCTGCCCAAGTTAGTTTTAAAGCATTAGCGATCGCACTACGCGCCGCACCAGAAGCGATCGCAGGTGCCGATAAACCACAAACATGACTTTCCCACAACCCAGAGAAATCAACTGATGAATAATCATCACCTAAGTGTGATGGTAAAGCCAACGAAGGCCGGAAAATCAGTGCATTTCCTGGTAAATTACTACAAATCGTCACTAATTGATCCAACAAAGCTTCTGGCAATGCCGTAGCCACAATTTCCCGCCGAATATGTTGAGCCACTAATTGCAGTTGTCGCGGGTTATCTACATCCAAATGTAGAGCAGAATTCGCCAAATCAGCAAAAAAAGGGTCTAACCACTCAATAGAAGCCAGAAATTGGCGTAATACAGGAGCCTTAACCACAAAACCAGGGATTACAGGATAACCCCTAAGAGTTAGATGGCTCAAGTAAAACGCCTTTTCGCCCACTAAAAGGCGATCGTCAAATCGAATCTGGTCAAGCCAGAGAAAATCATCCACAGATTGATAGAAAAATTACCATAATATTTTATTTTCTTTTTTCATTGTGCCGTGATGTCTCCTGGTTTTCTGATAATTGAGGCGAAACAAAAGTTAAAGTTGAAATCGGGAACAGGGAACATAGGACAAGGGGACAAGGGGACAAGGGGACAAGGG
>NZ_JADEWG010000036.1 GCF_015207735.1 [Phormidium] sp. LEGE 05292 | reverse complement strand
CCCCTGCCCCTTCTGCCCCTCAATCAGAACGATTTCTGAACACTGAGCCAACTTTTGGCGATCGCCATATAAGTTTTTGCCGACTGTTCCGAAACTTGACAATGAGTACTTAACCAAGCTAACCATTCTGACTCAGGTAGTAAACTTTGCGCCTGCAACAACAATTCTCCGGCATTTCTAGCGTATAACATGGCTGCGGCTGGTGCAGTTTTCGATCGCTCATATTCCCGATTAATTAAATTTGCTAATTCTAACAATTTTTCAGAGTCAGAAACCTCTTGTTTTACCACCTCAACAACAGCCGTTACTGTTGGCATTTCAGGAATTGTTACTGATGTGATTGGTGTAGCGATCGCTGACGAAATCGGAGTAATAAATACTTCCTCTTTTTCCCCAACCTCCGCTGATTTAGCAGGTAACAATACTTCTGGATAAACTGCGATCGCTGGCTGCTTATTTTCCTGTAATCCCGGATTTTCTATATCAATTAGACGACCATTCCAAATCGGATGATCGGCAATATGAATTTCTACTAAATCCTCACCTTTTTCATACCAATGTAACACCGGAGACATAATAAATTTTAAACTATCATCTTGAATAATCCCGCCTTCCACTAACCCATCCATCACAAATTTAGCCGCAGCAGAAATATTATCAGGATCGCGGCGAAAATTTTTTATTTTCCAGACAAACTCAATCCAAACTCGGTCAGGAAACCGCTTCCGACCAAAACATTCTACCGCAATTTTATTTGTCCAAGCCCGCTTTTCTTTAGCACTGGCATAAACATTACTTCTGGCAGTCCCAATAATTTCATTTAAAGTGGGGGGAAGAGGAAAAACAAATTTTGACAACATGAAATTTTAACCGCTTTGTCAAGTCAGATAATATGGTATCTTTTATTGAAGATCTCAACTATAGTTCATATTTAGGGTAACAACGTGAGCATTTTAACTACTGAGCAAGGAGAAAAACTCAGAGAAATAGGAACATATCTCCGCAGATTAAGAAAAGAGCAGTCAATTTCTTTAGAAGAAGTAGCTGCCAATACATACATTCGCGCCAGTCTTATAAAGGCGCTAGAAGAAGCAGAAGAGGAAAGTTTGCCTGAACCAGTTTATATTCAAGGGTTTATCCGGCGATATGCAGATTTTTTGGAATTAGATGGTAACGCTTTAGCAATGACTTTTCCTATAGAATTACCACCTATAGATTTGAGCGATCAATTATTAGATGCGGAAGTAATCGGCGGTAAAAAGTATGATGTAAATAATGATGCTGAACGTCCCAAAGAAGAGTCAGCTTCACCACTAGAAAAATTGTCCCTGCCCTCATTACCGAAAAATTTTTCCATTCCTTCTATTCCCTACTTACCTTACATTTTGGCAGGAATAGTAGTAGCACTGGGCGGCATTTTTTACGTACTAAATCGTCCACAAACATCGTCATCTGTTGTCCAGAATAAATCCTCATCAAATGTCCCACAAAATCAAGTAAAAAATAATGTAGCACCAGTTACACCCAAAAGTAATTCTGATTTGCCTATTAGTTCTACATCATCTCCTACTCCAGCGCAACCAGTTGCCGCAAAACCAGAAAACACTGCGCCCAATACACCGTTCCAAGTAAGCGCCCAATTTCAAGATCGATCGTGGATGCGAGTAACTGTTGATGGCAAAGTGGAATTTGAGGGAGTGATACCCAAGGGAGAACAAAAGTCTTGGAATGCTAAAGAAAAAATTGTGATTCGTGCAGGTAATGCGGGTGTGGTGTTAGTTTCTGTGAATAATCAGGAAGCAAAACCTCTTGGAGAAACAGGTAAAGTAGCAGAAGTTACCTTAACTCCCCAACAGTAAGCTGTTAATTATTTAAGTTGCTTGTGGAGGAAGCAGGGGCAGGTTTGAGTGTGTTTCGGAAATTTCCCAAATATGTAAATTAAAATACCTAAGAGCTTAGTTGAGTAAATAAATATGAGTGTATTTCGTGTAGGAATTGCTGGCCCTGTGGGTTCAGGAAAAACTGCTTTACTAGATGCTTTGTGTAAAAATTTACGAAAAGATTACAGCATTGCTGTAGTGACAAATGATATTTATACTCAGGAAGATGCTCAGTTTTTAGTCCGTTCTCAAGCTTTATCTAGCGATCGCATTTTAGGCGTAGAAACAGGCGGTTGTCCCCACACAGCTATCCGCGAAGATGCTTCGATCAACCTGGTGGCGATCGAGCAAATGGAACAGAAATTTACTAACCTTGATTTAATATTTGTCGAAAGTGGTGGTGATAACCTAGCCTCAACTTTTAGCCCAGAATTAGTAGACTTAACAATTTACGTAATTGATGTCGCCGCAGGTGATAAAATTCCCCGCAAAGGTGGTCCCGGAATTACTAAATCTGACTTAATGGTAATTAACAAAATTGACCTCGCCCCAATGGTAGGTGCAGACTTAAGCGTAATGGAACGCGATGCCAAAAAAATGCGCGGCGATAAACCTTTCGTCTTCACCAATTTAAAAACCCAAGAAGGACTTTCCAAAATAGTTGAATTTATTCGCTTACACATGGGGTAACAATATAAAAGTTGCTATGACGACGGTGTTTCCTTCCTTTTTCTCTAGAACGACCAGCATATTTAGCTACGCCTTTAGTTACGATTTTTTCGCCAGACATTATCGTGCTACTGTCAGCTAAAGTAATTAATATAATAACCAAAATTTCGACTTAAATAGCGATGGAAATCTAGAATAGTTTATTGTCGTCGGCCTTGGGAAATTGATTTATGCCAATCGACCCAGAAACCCGATTATAATCAATGGGGTTAACATCGGTTGTGATGTTTTAGTTCGATTGAAAAGTTGTCTCGAAGCAGTACCGTAGCGCCATAGCACTATTAATTAAAAAAATGATACATCCAAATTCCGAAGAAGCTATTTATGCGCGACTCCAGTATACCTACACTCTCTTTGAAAATATTAGGGACAAATTTAATGGTGCTGCTATTGAACGAGGAGGGTACGAACGAACAGGCGTTACTTGTATGTACGTTCGTAAATTTGGTGTAAAAGCTTATGCGTTTTTAGGTGATGTTAAAAAATGTACTGTAGAGTCTTCATTTACCGAAGAACAAGAGCAGTATATCAATGAAACTCTCAGCTCATTAACAGCCTTTATTGTCGGTCAAAACGCTAAGCATTCATTGGCAGAGCGAGTTATTTACTATTACGTTAATATTACTGCACCTTACTTCATTCTAGCTATATTGAAAAGTACCGAAGAAATGCTCAGTGAATACCTGCAAGCAAAACCGGAAGATTCTGCTATTTTGGATGCTATTTTTCGCGTGGCTGGCGGCGAAGGATTCCGTGACTTAATGCGAATTTATAGCCCGCGTCTTATTGATGGAGTTTTAGCCAATAAAAAAGTGTCCCAGCCTAACACTTTAGCTTTTGTGGATATTCACGATCGTTATTGTAAAGATGACTCAGGAAAAACCGTTTTAGCTAAGTATGAAGTGTGGTGTCCCGGACGCACGCTAGCGAGGGCATATCTCAATCAATGTCAGATAGCTGCACAGGAGTTAGTTGATAAACATGGCGTTTCTTTTGCACCAAGTATAGAAGAATTTCAGGTATTTCCTTATGAAGTTAGTATTTACATGAAACAGTTCGTGCAAAATATCGTTTCTCCCTTGCTTCAAAAATATGGTATTTTCTGAATTTAACCAATAATGATTACTCAGGCAATAATATACAGACTTTGATATACAATTTAGCTTTCAAGTATTGGGTGTAAAATTCAGGTAATAGATTCATTTTTTTCAATTATTTAGGTCTTGTTGAGAATAGCAGACCTATTTTTTTCTGGCAACCATCTGTAAAATCCTGACGCAGTAGGGGTTTTACAGATGGTTGTCACCCCTTCAGGACGGAAAATCTAGGGTTTCAGGTTTAGCTATTTGTCAGAAACCGGGTTTTTAGCCCTGATGCAAGCTCTGAGTTTAGGCTGATGGGGGGATGAACAGAGGGATTAGCAGTTTTATCCTGAGATCAGATTTCGGGATTTTTTATGACTCAAAAATACGATTTTCGGTACTTTCAGGGTAATTCTTTTTCTGATCTGTTTGCCGCAGATATTACAGATGGTGATTATGGGTTTATTTTAAATTACCCTGCTACTGCTAGTTGGGCTATTTACCCAAACACAAAAAAATATTTCATTCAAGATGGTAGTGATGAATCTACTAAAACTTCTTATGATAAAATTTCCCAAAAGGAGCCTTGGAAAAATCTCGCTGTACTAGGGGATAAGATTACGGGAATAGTTGTTGGACAACCAAGGAATATATTATTTGATTATTGGCGGGAACATTTTGGTTTTCGGTACGAAAATATCGAATTTATCCAGCGTTCTGTTTATTTAGATTATCTCAATCAAAGCGATCGCTTCCAGAAAATTCTCACCCTTTTTCCCTTTGATGGATTACTTACCGAAAAACACGCTGTCAATCCTGATACTCACTATCGTCTATTAAGTAAAGTAAGTTTAGCGGAATTAGGCGTACCCTGTCCCAAGTATAAAAGTTACAATTTGCGAGAAATTAGCCTCAATGATATAGAGTTACCCGAAAAGTTTCCTTACTTAATTAAAACATCTCACGGACTCTCAGGTGAGGGAACTTATATCATCAAAAACCCTAGAGATTTAGAATATTCTTTGCTAGAATTGCAAAAATATCTAGATATTAATTTATTGGATACAATTATTGTTTCGGATTTTGTCAAAGATGAAATTGAAAATTACTGTGTGCAATTCTATGTTAACAAGGTGGGAGAAGTTTCTCTAATTGGTGTGACTGGACAGTTAGTTACTCCAGATGGTAAATATTTAGGGGGGTTGATTCGCTATCAAGAAACTGATGTGACTAAGTTTTTTGAGATGATTTCTGCGATCGCTAATTACGCCCATCAACAAGGTTATTTTGGTGTCATTGGTTGTGATGTATTAGAAGATAAGAATGGACAGCTAAATGCGATCGATGCTAATTTTCGCGTTAATGGTTCAACTCCTTTATGTTTACAACGTCATACATTATTAAATTTAGGAAAGCAAGTAGCGAAGTATTCCAGTGATTACCGCATGGATGGCACATTGGATGATATTTTAGATACTTTAAAATCAGAATTAGAACGTAAAGACTTTTTGATATTATCAGCTTTGGAAAAAGTGAAATACGGCAAAATTTACACTGAAATTTATGGTATTGTTACCGGAGAAACTATTGAGGATATGCAACTTATTGAACAAAAATTGCAGACTAAAGGTTTGTTTTTAACTTAATATTTAGGTATTTATATCCCAGACTTTTTGAATAATTCGGAAATCTAAATACTTAAACTCCACGCACTAAAATCACGGTGCAATCACAACCACGCGCGATCGCTTCCGGGATATTTCCCTTAATTACCTGTTGCAATAATCCATCCCGACTCGCCCCTAAAATAATTGCATCACATTGATCTTTACAAGCAATATCAATTACTGCATCTGCTACAGAAGCAGCACAGACAGGTATGGTAATTACCGGATGATTAATGCGATGAGAAAGGAACTTAGCCGCTTTTTCTAAACCTTTGGTATCTGGTAAAGATTGAGATTTAGAAAACACCTGAGTTATTCTGACTTCGCAATCATTAGATAATTTACACAAAGCTGGTAAAAGCTGAATTGCTTCTTGAGCATTTGGCCCACCTGCCATAGGTAATAACCAACGATTAAATGTTATTTTATTCTTGGTTAATTCGGTTTTATTATTAAATGCTAAAAAGCCATTAACAGATGTTGAATTGCCTAATTTGACCACTATTACTTCACAAGCAGCTTGGCGGATTACAGTATCAACTACATGACCAAAAATGCGACCTCTAGTGGGCGGAGTTGGATTCCAACCCATAACAATTAAATCTATATGTTCAGTTTTAATTGTTTCTAAAATTGCCTGTGCTGGATCGTGGGCAACGCGGATTTGCGTATGCACAGGAATATCCCATTTTTTCGCTGTCACTTCCGCTTGACGCAGCAAACGACGACTTTTTGTAGTTCTAACTTGTGCTTCCGAAGGAGCAGTATGACGGGGGGCGAGAATAACTTGTACGCAGTCTAATTCATAATCTCGATCGCGTGCAATTGCCGCCGCTATTTGTAATAATGATTGTGCCGTTTGCGGATTAGCTAACGGTACAAGTAAACGCCCTTTACCTGTACTAGGCGATCGCGTCTGATAAACTACATAAGAAGGTTCTGGTTGTGGCCCTGTTTGCACTCCCACTAAATGATCCGCTTCTGCTCGAATAATATCTGCCCTAGTTATAATTCCTACTAATCTGCGACTTTCAACTACTGGTAAACGACTTAATTCATAACGATTTAGCAGATAAAGCACATCAGCAAGAGAGGTATTTGGCTCCACAGAAACAGGTTGAGGAGTCATAATTTTATCAATAGTAGTATTAAAATCCAGCAACCTCTGACCAATTTTTGCTAAATCACTTTGGGTAATAATCCCGACTAATTTACCATTATCAACAACAGGAAAACCGCGATGATGAGATTTAGAAAATGCCTGTACAACCTCATCTAAAGTCATTTTGCTAGTGAGAGTTTCTACCCGCCTTTGCATGACCTTTTCAGCGGAGAGTTGTTCTAAAAGTCCTTGTTTTGGTGCTTTCTTATATTTATCTAAATCAATCCCATTCCATTCTAATATGCGATCGTACAGCGAGCGCGGCATCAATACTTCCGCTACCCAAAAAGCAGTACAAGCAGCAATCATCAAAGGTAGCACCAAATTAAAATCTGTCGTCATTTCAAACACAATCACAATTGCCGTGATTGGGACTTTAGAAACCGCACTAAAAAATGCCCCCATTCCTGCAAAGGCGTAAGTTGTTGGTGTACCCAAATCGAAAAAATGGTTAGTTCCTAACCCAATCAAATAACCTAAAGTAGAACCCAAAATTAGCGACGGGGCAAACAACCCTCCCGGTGTTCCCGAACTAAAAGCAATAATAGTTAAGATAAACTGAGCTAAAAATGCTTGAGTTGCGATCGACCAATTAGCACCACCAGTTAACACAAACTCCCGTAATCCTGTGTTGTCGCGGAAGTGCAGCGGTAACATGGCAATTACTAATCCCGAAAGTAACCCCGCAATGCCAATTCGCCAAGGTAAACTTAACCGTAATTTATAACGCCAAAAGCTCAAAGATAGAAAAATTCCTTGGCAAAAAAGAGCCGAAAATATCCCCGCTAAAACACCTAAAAATAAGAAACTTGGAATTTCTGGAAAAGAAAAAGTAGTTTGACTTTTGACTAATTCCGTCGTTAATTCTAAACTTCCGCCCCCCAAAAGTCGCGACACTACACCACCAATAAAAGAAGCGAGGATTGCTGTTCCCAAAGTAAAACCCGATACATCCTGCAAGAGTTCTTCCACGACAAACAAAACCCCCGCTAGGGGGGCATTGAAAGCAGCAGCTAACCCAGCACCAGCACCACAAGCGATTAATTGTCTTCTATGTTCAGGAGATGTGGGCACCCATTTACTCATCTCAGCAGCTAAAGCCGCACCCACTTGCACTGTTGGCCCCTGTCGCCCGACAGTCATCCCAGAACCTAGCGCAAGAATGTTACCCAAAAGCTTGACAAAAGCTATTTTCCATGATAAACGCATGGGAAATCCGGCGAGGGCAGCTTTAACTTGGGGAATCCCGGAACCAGAGGCTTCTGGGGCGAATCGTTCGACTAAAAACCCAGCTAAAAATCCGAAACAAAAACCAATTGCAGGCAAAGCAATCCAGGGGGAGAAGTAATAGGAAATGCTGACTCGCCATCCCCCAAGCCATCCTGAGCTAACTTTGAGTAGGACTGATGCTAAGGCAGCAACTAATCCAATTAAGGAAGCTTCGATGATTGCTAAGCGTCTTGTCGGTCGTAGTAATTGACGCATGGAGAAATAAGTTCTGAGTTTTGAATGAAACTTTTAAACGGGTTCGTTGTGAGGACTTTAGTCCTTCTTTGGGTTCGTTGTAAGGACTTTAGTCCTTCTTTTGGTCTGTTGTGAGGACTTTAGTCCTTCTTGTTGGTGAAGTACGACTGAAGTCGATACAACTAACCTGTACGACTGAAGTCGATACAACTAACCTGTACGACTGAAGTCGATACAACTAACCTGTACGACTGAAGTCGATACAACTAACCTATCCGACTGAAGTCGATACAACCAACCCATATTCAAAATTCAAACGCAAAACTTATTCGGCTTTACCAGTTACAGATAATCCTTCGACAATTATTGAAGGAGTATAGCAGTAACCATTCCACTCAGCATCGCCACCTAACGCTACTACTTGTTTTAGTGCGGTGTAGACGTTGCCTGCAACCATTGTATCTTTGACACGACCGATGACTTTGCCTTGTTTTACCCGATAACCGAGTTCGACGTTGATGGAAAATTCGCCGGAAATGCCAGCACTACCGCCTAACATTTGGTCTACGATTAAGCCATCTTCCATCATTTCAATTAAGTCGAGCATTGTCCCAGTTCCGGGTTTGATCAGGAGGTTAAATAAGCTGGGGGTGGGATAGCTGCCTAAACCTGGACGAAAGCCGTTTCCGGTGGTGTCGGAACCGAGATGGCGACCTGTGGTTCTGTCGGTATAAAACAGTTGCAGAATGCCATTTTTGATGAAGGTTAAGGGGTGAGTGATTGTACCTTCGTCATCAAAGGGACAGCTAAAAGGGCCAATATCTGGTTGTTGGTAGAGGGTGATACTGTTGTGGGTGACGGCTTGGCAAAGTCGATCGCTCCAAGGAGAAGCAGCTTCCAAAACTCGTTTACCATTTAAAGCAGCGGCAACTGTCCCCCAAAGCATATCAGCAGCTTTAGCCGTAAATAGTACAGGTACTCGACCTGTAGGTGGGGCAACATTTTCTTGCGCCCATTCCAAGCGTTCGATGATTTGTTGGGCTAATGATTCAGGAGTGAGAGTGTTACGTTGAGTTTGACCATCAGAAACGGTTAAAAAATCATCTCCTCTGATCCATTCAGCGGCTAAGTAACAACTGAGGGTGGTATCTGTGTGAGAACAGTCAAGTCCAATGGAGTTAATCAAGCGGGTGCTTTCGATTTCGCATTCCCATTCGCTACTTACCAACACTTCTGGATAAGGGGTTCGGATGTGGGCGATCGCTTCTTTGCCCCAATGAACTAACTGTTCTACTGGAACTGTGCTACCTTCATCCGGGTAGGTTTGCTTTGAACCGCTGACTAATTCTATGGGTTCTGGGTGATTCAGCAGAGAAAGTGCGATCGCTCTTTCTACTAAAGCCGCTGGTTCTACAGCACCGTAAGCTACTGCTAAACCAGGACGACCATGTTTCCACAATCGCAGCGTTGTACCTTCAGATTGAGCTATTTCCAACTGTTTGAGACGATTAGCCTCAAAAAATACTGGTCTAGAGAGCGATCGCGCCTGATAAACTTCAGCTGCTTCTGCTCCTGCTTTTGCTGCTAGTTCCAGCAATTGTTCTGCTAGTGACTCTGACTGCCAAGTTTCCCAACCCATACAAGCAAATTTTTTTTTTAGAATTTAGATTTTAAATGGAATTTAAAACCTAAATTCTAAATTACTTTAATTTGGGTACTGTTCTTGCAATAACCAAAAACCTGCAAAGGATTCTGCTTGGGGATCAGTCTGAACCGCTAAAAAATGCACTCCCAAGGCTTTTTGTTTTGCAGTTTCAAATCCTTGGGCTTCTGCGATCGTCCCAGGGTCTCTGATATTAGCAAGAATCCAGCTATCATTCACCCCAGTTTCTAATATCAGACTTGCTTTGGGTAGTGATTCAAATTTTACACTAGCCAGTTCTAAACCAGATATCCAAGCCGCTAAAGGTAATGCTCTGGAAGTAAAAAATATCATTCCTGGAATACTGGTATCAGGATTTACTCCAAAATTTTTTAAAGGAAAAGCTTCCTGAAATCCGATTTCCCATTCCGGCATTTCTGTAAAAGCCGCTGCTTCTAAACTTACAAATGCCCATTTTTCTGCTAACAAAGCCTCCGGTAAAGTTTGGGGTGCAGGACTTGGCATTAACACCGAAGGATTAGTACCAGCAGGTGTGTATCCAGGATGATTTGGATAAACTTCCTCCATTCGATCGGCTAACCATTGATTGAGATTAAAAGTCCGACGACTTGGTGCAGATAAAATTCCCAAATCTTTACAAGCTTTGTTAATCATGTTATTCATTTGGGTGCGGAAGAAGCGAATTTTTTGGGGTGTTTGCCCAGATTTTGCGATCGCTTCTTTAATCGCATTTCCCAACCAAACCGAATTCACTTCTTGATTAGAACAATACTGTGAATAACGAAATGTTTCCTCAACAGAATCGTTAACATTTAAGGGACTTTCACAAATCAAAACTTCCCAAACTTTTTTCTTGTTTTCATCCAAAATTGGACGCGAATAAAAATCTAATTCCCAGATTGTCGTCATTTTCTTATGGTAATTGGTAATTGGTAATTGGTAGTTGGTAATTGGTAGTTAAAGAAACAAGGGCAAATTTTTAACCATTTTCCTTCCTACTATCCACTACCCACTACCCACTACCCAAATTATGGTACTTCGATCGCAATCAAAGCATTTTCCGGCAGATAACTGCAATAACGTTCATTATCTGACAAAACTATAGTTAACCGCAAAGGATAATCGGGTTCAATTTGTAAATCTGCCCAAGGTACTGCCAATTCTAAACACTGGTTAAATGCGACTTGCGCCCGACTAAAGCGGGGATGCCATTGATGATGTTCTCCTGCTTCTTGAAATTGCGTACTCATGGTGAGCAAATTTACGCCTAAATGATGATGAAACTGGTAATTTAATGGTGCTTCATCTGGTAAATCTCGCAAGGGAATGGGGCTGTTGGACATTTCGCGATCGGGATAAAACCACAACAAATTCAATTCTGGCGGACAACCTTTTCCAGGCAAAACTCCCGTTTTTAAGTCTAACCTCAAATAGAAATTCAAGTGATCCACACCGTACCAAAGTCTTTGGACAGTGCTGCTTTGGTGCATGGTTCCCCGCGCCCCACCAATTTCAATTCTCCCCGCTTTATCCCAATCTTGTTCATCACCAATCCCATCAATTACCGGGTGAATAAAACTTTCCGGGCGATGATCTCCTTTAGCTTCGTGAATTTCTAAAGGCTTGAGCAAGTTATCAGGAATAGGCGCATTTAAAGCTTGGTAAATTGCAGACAAATGTTCCCGAAATAACTGGTCAAAAATTGCATCTTGGTTAGAATAATGTCCTTCCCCAAACCACCAAAACCAATCCGAACCTTCAGCAGCATACAAAGCTTCCCAAGCTTCCGGGTTAGTTTCTGGCGTTGCTTCGGGATGAGATGCTAAAAACTTTCTCGCATCAGTTAATAAATCCCAAGCCTTATTTTTTACCGGATCTCCTACCCAAGTAGTTAAATTACCATCAACCCAAGAACCTGTGTGTAATTTTTTGGCGGGGAGTGTAGCGGTAGCAGGGAATTTTTCCAAGTATTCGGAAACAGTAACTAATTCAATTTCTCGATGATTGCTGAGAGTTTGATACAAAGCTTCTAAGAAGGGTTTACCATCTAAATGATAATTTTCCCAACAGTTTTCGCCATCTAAGGCAATTGTGACTAACCAAGGATTTTCTAAAGTTGTAGTATCATCAGTTTGGCGATGTTTTAAAATGCGGGCGATCGCTTCTAAATGCCCCACCAAATCAGCCGCCGCTTTCTTCGCTTCCATCGCCCCGTAAGTAAAACCAATTAAGTCAGACAAACGGTGATCGCGGAAAACAATTGATAGATCTCCGGCAGGAGTTTCTAACCGATAAGGTTGATAAAGTAACTCAGGTTCGCTAACATTACCAGATGCGTCTCTGTGGAAGAAATGATCGATCGTCCAACCTAAAACCGCTTCATCCGAACAAATCCACTTAAAGCCCTGTTTAGCAATATAAGGCAAAATTTGCGGACTAACCGCCTGTTCTGAAGGCCACAAACCGCGAGGTTCGCAACCGAAACATTCCTCATAAATATCCCAAGCTTTTTGCAAATGTCGAGGAATATCTTCCTCCCATTGAAAGCGATTTTGCGGCAAATTCATGTTAGGAACGGCAATTCTGCCCACATCACTATCCGCTAACAATGGCAAAATTGGGTGAGTATAAGGCGAAGTAATTACTTCTAATTGTCCAGTTTCCTGCATCTTCCGGTGTTGCGGAACAATGCGACTCATGATTTCTTGCTGTTTAGCGTAAATCTTTTTGCGATCGGCTAAACTAAAATCTCGACCCTTTTCCAACCAATGAGCAATTTCTGGATCATCCCAAAACAAAGGATCGAACCAAGCTAAATTATGCCAAGCTAGCAAATCGCTGTAATCTTGCGCTTGCCAATTTTCCTGACACCACGCCCGTCCTTCCTCCTGTCGTTGCTCATAAAGTTCGCTATAACGAGGATTAGGATCGATTAAAGTGTGGTGATTGGCATCAAAGAAATGCTCAATAACAAATAATCGCTGTTCTTCTGTCAAACTTTCTACAGGCGACAAAGCTACAGCTAGGTAAGGATCGAAAGCTACTCCTGCAATATAATCTTCTAATTGCAAAATCAAAGAAGGAACCAAATTAACCGTTTGCCGCAACTTCGGAAAACGTTCCAACAACAACACTAAATCCAAGTAATCCTTCGTACCATGCAAACGTACCCAAGGTAAACGGTACTCAAAAGCTGAAGAAACAGAAGCAGAAAAAGTCGGTTCTGTTTCCAGAAACTCTCCCTTAACCCTACTTTTGTACAAAGGTTGATGTTGATGCCAGATGAAGGCGACATATAAAGGATGGGGCATAAGCTTTAGTCAGGCTTTCAACAGTACATAAAATAAAAAGGCAATCATCCATGCAAAAATGTACATGATTGCCTTTTACTTTTACAATGGTCAGAGTATTATCAAATTGCTGTTAGAGAACTTGTTCGACTTCTGCAATTTCCGGGATCATTTCCCGCAGTTTCCGTTCAATTCCCATTCTCAGAGTCATAGTCGAACTAGGGCAAGAACCACAAGCACCTTGTAGCCGCAACTTGACAACTGGGCCATCCAGTTCAACTACTTCTACGTTACCGCCATCAGACATTAAGTAAGGGCGTAATTCATCTAAAACGGTTTCAACGTTTTCTAATGTTAGTTCCATCTGTTAAGACCTCGTTTGTTAGAGCAGGTTAGTATGTGCTTTTGTGGATATTTTCATCCTAGATCTATTTTTGATAAAAACCTTAACAAACTTTTCGGGGGTTGGGGACTGGGGACCGCCATCGACTGGGGGACAAGGGGAAGTTATTAACTCAACACTCTTTCCAGGGCGGGCTTTACGGTTCAATTTACTGTTACGACACAGATATTTTACTAAACCCGCCCCTACAACTCAAAACTCGATCGGGATTGACAAGATTTCAGGATGGAGAGGATTTACAGATTGACTAATCCCGTTCATCCTGTAAATCAAATAATCTTGGTCAAACTTTCCCAATACCCAATCCCCAGTCCCAAATCCCCTACTTATGAATGAGATTTAAACTTGGTATCGCCAAATCGTTGCTCTGTTCTTCATATTTTGTTACAAAGGATGAAGATCCTCTGTAGACAAAAATCTTTATGTTAGGTGGTCTGACTGGTTTTAATAATAATTCTGGCAGCGATTGGGGAGAGAAGATGCTCAACACAGTTGCCAGCCAATCCATCCGCCACTTGTTCAGTAAGAGCGAGTCTGTGGAGGTATTGGTCCGTTGCTCTCCTTCAAACAAACTGTTACAAGGCAGCATCGACAGCTTTAAAATGAGTGGTCGAGGCTTAGTGATCCGTCGGCAATTTCCGGTTGAGGAGATGTCTTTTGAGACGGATGCAGTCTCCATAGACTTCAGTTCGATTTTGAGCGGGAAGATTTCCCTGAAACAGCCAACGCAAGCGATCGCACAAGTTATCCTCTCCGAAGCTGGCATCAACGAGGCTTTCCAAGCCGAACTAGTGACAAAACGCCTGCAAAATCTCTCCTCCGATTCTTTATCCGAACTTTCGGGAGGACAGCCTGTTTCCTTCAACGAAGTGCAGATACAACTAGAAAATGGCAATCGGATTCGTCTATTTGCTAAAGCTGACCTTCCCGATCGTGGCAGCGTACCCATTGCCATGCTAATGACTTTAGCTGTAGAACGTCGTCGCCGCATTGCTTTTCAAAACCCTGTTTTTCAAGCCGAAGCCGTCCCCGAATCTCTGCGCGAAATTTCCCAATCTTTAGCAAATGCTTTGACAGAAGTATTAAATAACATGGTCGATCTCGATCGCTTCGACCTCGATGGCGTAACTATGAGAATTAACCGTTTAGAAACCCAAGGCAAAAAATTACTCTTCAGTGGTTATGCTCAAATTGAACACTTTCCTAAAACTGGCTGATTTTTAGAGGTAACAAAAAACTTAAAAGGCAAAAGGAGTAAACATCACTTCTTTTGCCTTTTGATTTTTGACTTTTAATCATATTAGACTGTCGTTTCACCGTTACTATCGGAGGTTTGCATTTGCTGCAAAATGGCTGCTTTAATTCACGGCAAAAATTATTACCTCTAATTTTTATAAAAAATTAAGATTATAAGTAATAATTTTTGCCGATCGCTAGTTTTTTCAACCAAATTCAAGTCTAAAATTACACTCTAAAACCAACTATTCCTCCTTAATAATTGTCATTATAATATTGGTTATAGTTGTCTTCAGGGCAATAATTAGGACAACCCTGTGAGGGGTAAGGTTGACCATAGCCAGAGCCATAGCCAGGGCCATAACCAGCAGCAGTTCGGAACCTAGCCCGACAGCCATTTTCTACCCAAACAAAACCATTTTCAAAACCCCAATTACCTCCACAAATTGCGTTGGAATATTCTTGCTCTAAAACTACGCCTCCGCGAGTATCCATTTGACAAGTTGCAGGTTGGTAATTAATACTTTCGCAAACAGTTGTCCCTTGAGCATTAGCAGGTTTAACTCCTACCAGAGGAGTAGCGATCGCAATTATTGCCGCTGTACTCACAGCAGCTTGAGAAAAAAACTTAATCATTAATTAACACTCCTTTATAAAAATCCGCCTAAATCGAGGTTACTTAACAGACTTATGCCCGTTATTTCTGATTTTCACTCTGGAACGAGTAATTTCAGGAAAAAATTATGAATAACCTGACAATAGATAGTCTCAGCGAAATAACCAAAAAAATCCGAACTGCAAATATCACTTCACAGTTCGGATTTATTCATGATTTTTAGCTAGTTAAGAAAAATGCTATCTGCCGATACCAACATAACGGAAACCAGCAGCTTCTATAGTTTTGCGATTGAGGAAATTTCGTCCATCAATAATGATTGGAGAGTGCATCTGTTTCGCCATTTTAGCGTAATCCAAACTAAGGAACTGCGCCCAATCAGTAATTAAAACTAAAGCATCACAACCATCAGCTAACCTTTCTGGGTCGGTTTCTACAATTACACCAGTTAAACCATGACGCAAACCAGTTTGAGAAACCAAAGGATCGTAAGCTTTAACTTTTGTTCCCAAGCGGTTTAATTGTTCGATGATATTCAATGCAGGTGCATCGCGCATATCATCAGTATCAGGTTTAAAAGTTAAACCTAACAAACCAACAGTTTTACCTTTGAGAATTTTCAATTCTTGCTGTAATTTCTCTACAGCAATTAAACGTTGACGTTGGTTAACACTCACAGCAGCTTTTAACAAATGTGCTTCATAACCATAGTCATCAGCAGTATGAACCAAAGCAGAAACATCTTTCGGGAAGCAGGAACCACCCCAACCAATTCCCGCTTGCAGGAATTTACCGCCAATGCGAGAATCTAAACCAATACCTCTGGCAACTTGGGTAACATCAGCACCAACGCGATCGCAAATATTTGCCACTTCGTTAATAAAGCTGATTTTAGTTGCTAAGAAAGCATTCGCCGCATACTTAATCATTTCTGCGGAGTTGATATCAGTTTTCACCACTGGTACAGGTGGTAAAGATGGATCTTCAGCATACTTACGCGCTGTAATGGGAGAATAAAGTGCTTCCATCATCGACATCGCTTTTTCGCTATTGCTTCCTAATACGATGCGATCGGGATTAAAAGTATCATAAACTGCTGAACCTTCCCGGAGAAATTCTGGGTTACTCACCACATCAAATTCTGCGGCAATCTTTTCTACTTCCTCATCGCTGACAACGCCACCAGCACCTACGAGTACTTTTTGCCGTTCTTTAATCCCGTCCATGACAATCATCCGCACCCAGTCACCGGAACCGATCGGTACGGTAGATTTATTTACAATTACTTTGTAGCCATCATTCAGATTAGCGCCAATTCCCCTAGCTACTGCTTCTACATAACGAGTATCACTTTCACCTGTTGGTAACGGTGGAGTTCCCACAGCGATAAATAAAATTTCTCCATGATTCACACCAGCAGCTAAATCGGAAGAAAATTCTAATTTTCCTTCTTTTGCCGCAGATTGCATTAATTCTGACAGTCCCGGTTCAAAAATCGGTGACTGTCCAGACTTCATTAACTTAACTTTTTCTTCATTGTTATCGATGCAGATTACATCATGTCCAATATGTGCCAAGCAAACGCCTGTTACTAAACCGACGTATCCGGTACCAATTACACAAACCCGCATTTTACGTCATCCTCAAAACAAATTTTACAGAGTATATCTTCAGCCTTCAGTAAATTTATTCAGCCAACCTTTAGGTTTCTGGTATAGCCAGAAAGCTGTTTCGGTATTAGGTGGGAATTGTCCAATTCAGGACTTATTTATAGTACCCAGACCACCCAATCCGATCGCTATCATCGCCAAGTTATTTACTAACGGCTGAAGCTGGAGAATTGTAGATGCGATCGCGAAAATCTTCTATTGTTAGCTTCAAACCTTCTTGCAGCGGGATAGTAGGTTCCCATCCCAACCAAGTTTTCGCTTTGGTAATATCCGGTTGTCTTTGTCTGGGATCGTCCTGTGGTAGAGGTTCGTACTTAATCTCTGCATCTGGGTTCACCATTTGCTGAATTTTTTGTGCAAGCTCTAAAATAGTATACTCGTCTGGATTTCCCAAGTTTACAGGGCCAGTATGTTCTCCATTCATTAACCGCATTAGTCCCTCTACTAAGTCAGAAGCATAGCAGAAACTTCTGGTTTGCGAACCAGTACCGTAAACTGTTAAAGGAATTCCTCGCAAAGCCTGAACGACAAAGTTACTCACCACTCGACCATCATTTTCCAGCATTCTAGGGCCGTAGGTGTTGAAAATCCGCGCTACCCGAATTTGCACATCATTTTCGCGGTGATAGTCAAAAGCTAATGTTTCAGCGATTCGCTTACCTTCGTCGTAACATGAGCGAATTCCGATCGTATTTACATTTCCTCTATATTCTTCTACTTGGGGATGTACGTCTGGATCGCCATATACTTCTGAGGTAGAAGCTAATAGAAATCTCGCTTTTACCCGTTTGGCTAAACCCAGCATATTCAATGTTCCCATCACATTTGTTTTTACCGTCTTGATGGGATTGAATTGATAATGTACCGGAGAAGCCGGACAAGCTAAGTGATAAATTTGATCCACTTCTAAACGAATTGGCTCAGTAACATCGTGGCGAATCAGTTCAAAATATGGATGATCTAACCACTTCAGCAAATTACGTTTATGTCCGGTATAAAAATTATCTAAGCACAATACTTCATGACCTTGTGTCATCAAGCGATCGATAAGATGGGAACCAATAAATCCGGCACCACCTGTAACCAAAATTCTCATAGTTTCTCAGTAAGCTGTAGGTTATTTTAAGCAGCTAATCCCGCTGTTACAACTATAACTCCATCGATATCCATCAGTCTATAATTATCTTTTCATTCAAAGATACTTGTCGAGCTTGATATCAATTCATAATTGATGGAGTTCCTAGTATAACTGCTGTTTTTGTTCAATCAAAATTAACTGCTTAAGTAAAAACACTAGCAGATTATTCAACAAAAAGTTACCTTTATTCATGCAATTCATTAAATCTTTATCCCACAATCAAATAAACTAACAACTTCTTCATACTTGTTGATAATTCTTAAATTAATGATGATTTAGTCATAAAATTATGAAGGATTAGAAATGAAAACAGATGACTGTATGAGCCTCTGCTTTCATTTTTATTGCTTAATTCCCACTTATTCTTTATCCAAGCGCAACACTGCCATAAAAGCTTCTTGGGGTACATCTACTGTACCAATTGCTTTCATGCGTTTTTTGCCCTTAGCTTGTTTTTGCAGCAACTTTTTCTTCCGGGAAATATCACCACCATAACATTTAGCCAACACATCTTTTCGCAATGCGGGAATATGTTCGCTAGCAATTACTTTGCTACCAATTGCTGCTTGCAATGGGATTTTAAACTGGTGACGAGGAATCAATTCTTTTAACTTTTCCACCAAAGCTCGACCGACATAATAAGCTTTATCGCGGTGAACAATCATCGCCAAAGAATCTACTGGATCGCCATTAATCAAAATATCCAATCGCACCAGAGTATTCACGCGATAACCAATCAAATGGTACTCCATGCTAGCATAGCCACGCGATCGAGATTTCATTTGATCGAAAAAGTCAGTAACAACCTCCGCCAAAGGTAATTCATAACTTAAAGTTGTCCGCCCTAAAGTCAAGTATTTCATATCTTTGAAAACACCGCGTCGGCTTTGACCTAATTCCATCAAAGTTCCGACATATTCTTCCGGTGTAATCATATCTACTTGCACATAAGGTTCCTCAATTTGCTCTCGAAATTGCGGGTCTGGCAAAGTACTAGGATTATCGATTAATAACTCTTCTCCTTTGTTAGTTGTGACTTTATAAACTACCGAAGGAGCGGTAATAATCAAATCTAGATTGTATTCTCTTTCCAGCCTTTCTTGGACAATTTCCATGTGTAATAAACCCAAGAAACCGCAACGGAAACCAAAACCCATTGCGCTGGAAGTTTCCGGTTCATAAGACAAAGCGGCATCATTTAACTTTAGCTTTTCTAAGGCTTCACGCAAGTCAGGAAATTGATCGGCATCGGTGGGAAACATTCCACAAAATACCATTGGTTTAGCTTGAGTATAACCTGGTAATGGTTCCTTTGCTGCCGCAGTTGCTAAAGTAATTGTGTCACCGACACGGGCATCTTCTACGGCTTTAATGGCAGCTGCTAAATAACCAACTTCTCCAGCGTGGAGATCGTCAACGCGAATTTGGTTAGGAGAAAGTACACCTAATTCGTCGATTTCGTATTCTTTCCCACTTGCCATTAAGCGAACGCGATCGCCTGTTTTCACCCGCCCATCCATCACACGAAAATAAACAATTACCCCACGATAACTGTCATAGTAACTATCAAAAATTAACGCTCGTAAACGTTCTTCAACAGTAGCTTGAGGTGGTGGCACCAAATGTACGATCGACTCTAGAATTTCCGTAATCCCAAGACCTTCTTTTGCCGAAGCCAAAATCGCACCACTACAATCTAAACCAATCACCTCTTCAATTTCTTTTTTTACCCGTTCCGGTTCTGCACCAGGTAAATCGATTTTATTCAAAACCGGAATAATTTCCAGGTTACTTTCTAGCGCCAAATAAACATTAGCCAAGGTTTGCGCTTCTACACCTTGAGAAGCATCCACCACCAGCAGAGCCCCTTCACAGGCGGCGAGACTCCGCGACACCTCATAAGAAAAATCCACATGACCGGGAGTATCAATTAAATTGAGAACGTAATCTTGCCCGTCCTTAGCTTTATAATTCATCCGGGCAGCTTGCAGCTTAATAGTAATACCCCGTTCTCTTTCCAATTCCATATTATCCAGGAACTGTTCCTTCATATCTCGTGCAGCTACCGTTCCGGTAGCCTGTAACAAGCGGTCAGCCAAGGTTGACTTACCGTGATCGATGTGGGCAATAATACAAAAATTCCGAATTCGAGAAACGGGCACGTCAGTCATAAACTTCGCTCAAAGATGGGGCGCAGAACTTCAATCAAAAAATCGATATCTTCCTTAAGATATTTTAATATTCAACTAGCGCAGCGTCACAGAAATAGCTATTTCCTCAGTTGCTAACACGCTATAATAAGGGTTCAGCTTGAGGATAACTCAAGTACACTTAATTCTAAGCAGTAAAATTGTTAGAAAATATCCCTAGCCACTGCATAACGTAGTGTAAACTGACCGCTTTGATATAGTGGCGAGTCAGTCTAAACTGATGATACCCTGTTTAGGGCTGGTACTATAGTTCAGTATATACACTTGCAAATGAAAGACCCTGTTCTTGATCCCCGGCGTTCAGATGAAAAGGTGGAAATATCAATTCACCTAGATTCAGACTTGTTGAGTCAGTTGGAACATTTAACCAACGATCCCAGCAAAGTGATTGAAGCAGCAATTCGACAATGGTTGAAAGGAGGAGTTAACCAAAGAGATGACGAATTAACTCGCACCATCAACAGAATGCCCGTACCGCCTCGTGGCGAGTGGAATGATTGATGCACCATGTCCGCAATGTCCGCAAAGGAAAAAATTTGGCTTTCTGGAGCGAAGGATATAAACTCGAATTAGTGATGGTGAAGTAACTGAAACTGAGTCGCTAATGCAATATGCGCTAAGCGGATGCTGGCAAGCGATAAGGCTACACCAAGCTAATATGATCGAACAGGGTGCTATTGGCGACATCTCCTGATTTTAAAGTTAAAAAAATTGCAACCGACTCCAATGAGCGTGCCTATTAATATAGAGAATTGGCAAAAAGCGTCTTACGGTAAATCAGATTCCGCTGGGACAAACCATGCGAGCGGTTTACAGGGATTGGGATCAGAGTTAGTATATGTTCAAGAAGCTACAGGCCAATACCTTTCCTTTGATTGGCAACAAGCAGAACAATATCAACTAAATCCAGAAGCGATCGTCAATAGCTGCCTAAATGAAAATTTTGGCCCCGTAGCAGCTGCGCCTTACCTAGAAAGAATTCAACAAATCCTGGAACATCAGCTACCAGAACGTTTTTGCTGTGAATTTCAGTACCAAGAGCATAAATTTAAGTTTGATTTAATAGTTAGTCCTATATTACTAGCAGATGGCTCAGCAACTAAAGTATTAGTTATGGGTAGGCAACTGCCAGAAGAAATTGCCTGTCCCTTGAAGACAATGCCTACCACAGCCAAAGCATCAGCATTACACTGGGGGCAACACTATAAAAAACTGATTAGAAAAATTTCTCGCAACATTCGCCGCACCTTAGATTTAGATACTATTTGGCAAAGAACAGTAGATGATTTAGGTCAGGGATTAGATGTCAGTCGCTGTGTGATTTGCGCTTACAAAAGCGATATTATGGAAGCTTCCGTTAAGGCAGAATATCGCTCAGAATCAGTAAGTTCTTTACTGGGGCAAAAAATTAAAATTTCTGAATCAGCCGATCTCACCCAAGTAATAGAATCTCTAGAACCAATAATAGAACAAGGGTGGAACACTCCAGAACAACCAGAATCCAAATTAGCAGTCGCGACTTTCTACCAAGATAAACCGAACGGTTTGATCGTACTTTACGACTATAAAGAAAACCGTGAGTGGACTCTGGACGAAATAGAATTAATGCGGGAGTTGGCGGATTTGGTGGGCAGTGCGATCGCTCATGCTACCCTATACCATGAACTAGAACAAGCCCGACAACAAGCCGAAGAAGCCTCCCGCTTAAAAAGTGAATTTCTAGCCAACACATCCCACGAACTGCGGACACCCCTAAACGGGATGCTGGGCTTCCTCAAATTAGTTTTAGAAGGCATGGCTGACGATCCTGAAGAACAAACGGAGTTCATCGAAGAAGCCTATCGTTCAGCCTTACACCTACTCAGCGTTATTAACGACATTTTAGATATTGCCAAAATTGAAGCTGGCAAAATGGAATTAGAACTAGGGCCTGTAGATTTGGAAGAGTTATTTAGTAACGTCGAAGACTTTACCAAAACTCAAGCACAACAGAAAAATCTCAGCTTCCGCATTCAAAAACCAGCCACCAGAGACAAAATCATCCTCAATGGTAACTACCAAAGATTATTACAAGTATTGTTGAACTTGGTAGGAAATGCGATTAAATTTACTCATGAAGGCGGAGTGATGATTAGCGCCGAAGTGCAGCGGAAAAAACCTGCCAATAACCAAGAAGTTCCAGCAATGGCGATCGTTCGTGTCGTAGATACAGGAATAGGCGTATCCTTAGAAAAACAAGGTAGACTCTTCCAATCCTTCAGCCAAGTCAACGGCGGACATAACAGACAATACGGCGGTACCGGACTTGGACTTTACATTTCCCAAAAACTCATCGAAGCAATGAAGGGAGAAGTCGAATTCTACAGCATGGGCGAAGGGCTGGGGTCAACCGTCACTTTTACCGTGCCATTGTATCAAGACCCAGTACTTACTTCTAATCAATAGGGACTGGGGACAAGGGGACAAGGGGAATTTTTACTTGTGTCCTCTGCCTTCTGCCTTCTGCCTTCTGCCTTCTGCCTTCTGCCTTTCCCTAATAACCCTTTAAACTAAGAAAGAGTAGAGATCTTCCAAGGAGAGTTCCGTGACTGAGAAGAGTGCGAAGGATCTATTTCGTAGTGCTTACGAAAACCGTTACACTTGGGACACTGAATTTCCCGGCTTCAGTGCTGATATTCAACTTAAGCAGGGAAATGAAGTTTACACCGGAAAAGTGCGAGTTAACCGTGACATGACTGTAGAAGTTAGCGGTGTCGAAGACGAACAAGTAAAAGAAAGCATCTATACTCAGATGCGGGACGTAATTACTCACCGCAAACGGGGTAACTTTGAACAAGCGCATGGCAAAAACGAGTTTAGCTTAGGTGAAACTGACTCTACAGGCGCGATGGAAATTTTGGTTAAAGGCGACGCGATGGGCTCAAATTATAAGATTCGCGGTACAGAAATTTGCCAAGTTAGTCGGGTTATGGGTAGAGTTGCCTTTACCATTGATACCCATGAAAGCAAGAATACTGGCGAAGGTTACATTGCCTCTCGTTATGATGCCATTTTCCGCAATCCGCAAACAGGCGAAGTAACTAATCAATTGGAATTTGAAGACGACTACGAAAAAATTGGTAACTACTACATCATGACTCATCAAGTAGTCCGTTCCAATGAACAAGGACAGCAAACAACTACCGAGTTTAAATATTCCAACGTTAAGCTATTGGAACCTGCTGTAGTTTAAAGGGTACTGGGGACTGGGGACTAGGAAAGTTTGACCAAGATTATTTGATTTACAGGATGAACGGGATTAGTCAATCTGTAAATCCTCTCCATCCTGAAATCTTGTCAATCCCGATCGAGTTTTGAGTTGTAGGGGCGGGTTTAGTAAGATATCTGTGTCGTAACAGTAAATTGAACCGCAAAGCCCGCCCTGGAAAGAGTTTTGAGCTAATGTAATTTCTCCTTGTCCCCTCGTCCCCTGGAGCCCCTGGAGTCCCTGGAGCCCCTGGAGCCTCTTCTGGAATAGGTCGATCGCAAAGTGTAGAGCAAGGCTAATGCTTTGCCTGCATAGGTGAAGTTGACCTGGATATATTGATCTTCGTTGGCGATGTCGGTTTCTGGGAAATTTTTGTCAACCTTGGTTGACAAAATTCTTGGTTCAGGTGGGCATCCTCAGCTGAGAAAGGTACGGAAAATTTTTTGTCCCAAACAATCATGTCAAAAGAACTGGCAATTTGTACTCGTGGACTGACTAAGCAATTCGATCGCTACATTGCTGTCAATGATGTTGATTTAGAGATCAAGGCAGGAGAAGTTTATGGTTTAATTGGGCCGAATGGTGCAGGGAAAACGACGCTGATCCGAATGTTGGCGGCGGCGGAAGAACCGAGTATTGGAGAAATTTATATTAATGGTGACAGGTTAATGCGCGATCAAAGTAATCCAACTTTGAAGCAGCGACTCGGTTATCTTCCTGATGATTTTCCGCTTTATGATGATTTGACAGTTTGGGATTATTTGGATTATTTTGCCCGACTTTATCGATTGCGGGAACCTCGGCGCAGTCATAGGCTATATGAAGTTTTGGAATTGGTGCAGCTAACTAATAAGCGCAATAGTCCAATTAACACTTTGTCGCGAGGAATGAAACAGCGATTAAGTTTGGCGAGAACGATTATTCACGAACCGATTTTACTTTTATTAGATGAACCTGTTTCAGGGTTAGATCCGATCGCTAGAATGCAGTTTCGGGAAATCATTAAAACTTTGCAAGAAGCGGGAATGACAATTTTAATTTCCTCCCATGTTCTCAGTGATTTGGCAGAACTTTGTACTTCTGTGGGAATTATGGAGTTGGGATATTTGGTGGAAAGTGCGAGTTTAGCAGAACTTTATCGCCGTCTTAGTCGCCAGCAAATTATTATCTCTACTTTGGGAAAATTAGAGGCGCTGTTATCAGAGTTGAAAAATTATCCATTAGTAGAAGGATATGAAGTTTTGTCAGGAACTAATCAGGTAAGGGTTGATTTTGGCGGTACGCCAGAAGATTGTGCTAGGCTGTTGCGATCGCTAGTTAAAGCTGGCATTCCCTTAAACGAATTCCATTGTACCCAAGAAGATTTAGAAAGCATCTTCTTAAAAATGGGTCACAAACAAGCATCTTAACCGTCATTAGTCATTGGTGAAATCCTAATTATAAATATACAGAGGATGAAAAATGGCAAGTAATTCGATCGACAAAATAGGAGATTTGAATCCCCAAATTTGGCGAGAAATTAAAGGTCGCCTTAAACCTCGGAATCTCATAATTAGTGTAGCTATTTCCCTGTTCACTCAATTTTTGATTTTTCAGTATTTCTTAACTCAACTTCCCGCTGAACCTCTTCCGGGACAAAAGACTTACCCCATTTACAACACATACTGTACAGGAAAACGTACTTATGATTATTCCTCAAGTTCTATATGTTTTGAAGATGGTTTTGGCAACTTTATTATCAACTGGGAACTTTGGAATCGAGATATATTCGTTTTCTTGAGTTGGGTTGGCATCTTTTCCCTATTAGTAGCGGGGACTTATCTGCTAATCAATGATTTATCTCAGGAAGAACGGCGGGGAACCTTAAATTTTATTCGCCTCAGTCCCCAATCCAACAAAAATATTTTAATCGGCAAAATTTTGGGCGTTCCCATTTTGCTTTATCTCGCCATCTTGTTCGCACTTCCCTTGCATTTTTGGACGGGATTATCAGCACACATTCCGTTGGGTGAAATTCTAGGTTTTGACTGTGCTGTTATTGCTTGCTGCATTTTATTTTATAGCACAGCACTACTCTATTCTTTAGTGAGTAATTGGTTAGTAGGTTTTCAACCTTGGTTAGGTAGTGGTGTCATCTTAGGTTTTGTTTGGCTAAATTACTTGTTTACCTATGCTCCCCTAAATAGCCCAATTTCTTGGCTAAGAGTACTAACGCCATTTGATTTAATCCCTCATGTATTCAAGAGTTCTTTTTATCTATATCAATACAAGTATCTGACAGAATCACCTGATCTACAGTGGTATAACTTACCAATTGGGGAAACATGGACGATTCTCCTGTTGTTCTCTTTGCTCAATTTTGCGCTTTGGAGTTATTGGATTTGGCAAGGTTTAAACCGCTGTTTTCGTAACCCAAGTACAACCATTCTTAGCAAAGGTCAAAGTTACTTAATAACGGCTTGTTTTGAGATTTCCTTAATCGGATTTACCGTACCAGGATATACCTACGATCATCTTTCAAATAAAGACTGGCTTTTCCAGCACTTCATGTTTTTATGTAGCTTAAACTTCCTGCTGTTTATGGTTTTAATTGCCATTCTTTCACCCCAGCGTCAAGTGTTACATGATTGGGCACGTTACCGATATCAAAATCAGGGTAAATCCCTAATTAAAGATTTGATTTTTGGGGAAAAAAGCCCTGCGTTGTTAGCAATAGCTATTAATTTAGGAATTGCGATCGCACCCATCAGCTTATGGAGTTTAAGTTCAGATGCAGAATACAAGTATAAAATCGCTACTTTAATCAGTTTAGCTTTCGCATTTACTTTGGTCATGCTTTATGCTGTCCTCACTCAATTATTGTTGTTTGTTCGCATTAAAAACAACATTATTTGGGCGCTTGGTACCCTAAGCGCCACCATTTTTCTGCCCCTAATTGTGTTAGCGGTATTCCAAATCAATCCTGACAAAAGTTGGGGTTTTCTCTGGTACTTTTCCGTATTAGCACCCATAGCAACCTACTGGGAAGAAACACCAGCAATGGAAATTTTGGTCGCCGCTTTAGGACAATGGACTATCCTGGGATTATTGACCGTACAATTAACCAAAAAGTTACGCCTCGCTGGAGAATCTGCAACTAAAGCTTTGTTACAGGAACGACGGGCTTTACCCTCAAAAACCCTGTAAAAAATTAATGGTTATTGGTTAGAAAATTTCTGCCAATAACCACTGACAAATAAGTAATTATAAATGCAAGGAAACAAAATGAAATTAACTTTGTTAGACAGAATTGGTGATTTGAATCCCCAAATGTGGCGGGAAATTAAAGGACGCTTCAAACCACGAAATGTGATTATTGCCGCTATCATTTCCCTATTAGGGCAATTTATGATGTTAATGATAGCTATGGGAAGTTTGCCTACGGACGATCGCTATCTGAGCCCAGATAACAAAATTTACAACAAATATTGTACAGGAGTTTCTCAAGAATGCCTCCAAGATAGTTTAGGCAATTTTGTCGTTAACTGGCAATTTTGGTGGATAGAAATATTTACAGTTCTGAGTGTAATTGGCATTTTTATCCTGTTAATCGCAGGTACATATATGCTAATTAGCGACTTAGCTAAGGAAGAAAAAAATGGAACTTTGAATTTTATTCGCCTCAGTCCTCGCAGTAGCCAAAGTATTTTATTAGGTAAAATTCTCGGTGTTCCTTTTTTACTTTATGTCTTCGTTATTTCAGCTTTACCTTTACATTTTTGGGCGGGAATTTCTGCTGGCATTCCTTTAATAGCAATTCTGATTTATTGGGCAGTTATTATTGCCAGTTGCTTTTTCTTTTACAGCGGCAGTTTGCTATTTGGTTTGTTTAGTTCTGGGTTTAGTGGGTTTCAACCTTGGTTAGGTAGCAGTTTAGCTTTAATGTTTCTCTGGACAACTTGTTTTATACCGATATCTAACACCCCAGCAGATTGGATAACTATGTTTTCTCCTTATAGAATTCTGCCTTATGTGGTGAATACAAGTTTAGTACAAGATAGCTTTTCTTTTTCCTATTTGTACTTAAATGATTGGCAATGGTTTTACTTAGCATTGGGTAACAATGCTGTGGCAGCTATTAGTTTTTCGCTGTTTAATTATGCCTTGTGGAGTTACTGGATTTGGCAAGGTTTGCAGCGTCGTTTCCATAATCCAAGTAAGACTATTCTTAGCAAAAGTCAAAGTTATTTACTGGTATCTTGTATAGAAGTAATGGCTTTGGGTTTTGCACTACAAGTGAGTAGATTTTCATATTCACCAGAAAACAATTTGTTTATTCTGCTGGTTTTGAATCAATTACTATTCTTAGGTTTAATGGCGGCTTTATCTCCGCAGCGACAAGCTTTACAAGATTGGGCGCGATATCGACGGGAAAGAATGACAAATCGTTGGGGTTTTTGGAGTCGGGATTTAATCAAAGATTTGATTTGGGCAGAAAATAGTCCGGCTATTTTGGCAATAGCAATTAATCTACTTAATAGTTTAATAATATTGTCTGTCTGGATTGTTTTAAGTCCTAATAAACTTAACTTAATGTCAATAATTGCTATGCTGGCAGTTACCATGACTTTGACATTAATTTATGCCACTATCCTACAATTAATGTTGCTAATGCGAGCTAAAAGACGGATGCAATGGGCGGCTGGTGTAATCATTGCTTTAGTAGTTTTGCCGCCAATTTTTCTGAGTATTTTATCACTTTCTCCTGCTAAAGCTCCTCTGTTTTGGCTGTTTACTGCTTTCCCTTGGGCTGTTGTTAAAGATGCGTCAATAGGAACTATCTTTACTGCTTTTATCTGTCAATTAGGGATTTTTGCTTTGTTGAATGGGCAGTTAAATCGACAGTTAAAGGTGATTGGGGAGTCGGCGACTAAGGCTTTGTTGAGAGAAGTTTAGCTACAATATTTGGGCATGGTGCGTTACGTTGTCACTTTTCTTAAATGCCGTTATACGCACCATACGAGTTGATTTAAGGTTTGATTTTTAGGGCTTTTTTGACTAGTTCGGGAACTTGGGAAGGGCGATCGGCAATTGGGATTTTGGCTTGTCTAAAAGTAGCAATAATATTCTCTGTACTTTCAGGATCGGTGCCTAAAATTGGTAGGGAAACTATTAAGTCGCTGGCGTGAAGTTGGCGTTTGCGGGCTGGGCCTAAACGTCCGGCGATGTAGGCAACTACGGGTTTTTCGATTTTTTCTTTAATGTATTGGGCAGCTGTTTCTTCGATGCCGTCATTTATTTGACTGACTAAGGCGATCGCTTTTGTACTTTTATCTTCATTTAATATTTTCAACCATTCCCATAAGGAAGAACCGATAATACTATCACTACCAATGCTGACGCAAATAGATTGACCTAATTCTGCTTTCATCAGCTCTAATGCTACTTCAGAAGTTAGTGTACCACTGCGGCTAATAATTCCCACTGAACCATGAGTGTAAAATTCTACTGGATAGGTTCCCAATAAGACTTTTTCTGGTACTATGATGCCCAAAGAATTTGGCCCAACAACTAAGGTATTTGTTGCTTCAGCTTTTCGCAGCAGGGAAACCATATCTAAGGGTGGAACTCCCTGTGTAATGATGATAATTTGATGGATATTCGCTGCGATCGCTTCCAGTGCCGCATCTAAAGCTAAATAAGGCGGGACAAAGATGATTGTAGTGTCGATCGCACCCACTTCTGACACAGCTTGTTCCACCAAGTCAAAAATCGGAATCCCATCTAATGCTTGTCCGCCCTCTCCAGGACTAACTCCAGCCACTACATTAGTACCATAAGCTTTCATCCGAACCGCATGGATAGCAGCGAGAGGTTCGTTGATACCTTGAATTAATACTTTATCTTCTGGGCTAAGTTTCATAATTAGGTGTTTCGCACCCTCAAAGTGCTTTATTTTTTATGCGCTTTATCATAACTTCTACAGTTTAACAGTTAGTTATTAACGAATTATGAGGTTTTTTGAGCAATGATATAAACATGATTTTCAGGAAATTGGTCATACTCAAGATGGCGGCAGGTACACTGATGCTCAGAAAGAATCCGCAGGAAAGCATCTACCCCCAAAGTGCTGTACTCAAAATCCTGACCTTGAAATGACCCAGAAATCTCAGCACTTGTATGTCCGCCACCGCAGGTAAACAGGACTACTCCCCCAGCTTCAAGCGCATCGCATAGCTTTTTTATCACAGGTTCTTGCATATTGAGTGGCAGATGAAAAGTGCTGTCCCAAGCAGAAATCAAGCTGTAAAGTTTTTCAGGGAGCCAACAACAGATGTCTTCTCGATAGAATGTAATTTCTGGATGCAATTGTTTGGCTAAATCGATCATTTCTCTGGAAATATCAAGTCCCTCAGCCAAAAATCCATGCTGGGATAAAATTTTAATAAAACGCCCACTACTTCCACATCCTATGTCAATAGCTGCGTTTCTCTTGGCAGTAAATTCGATCGCCCGTTCTAATTGTGCGATTCCATATAGCGAATCTTGATGCTGAATCTGCCACCATTGGGCAATTCGATCGTATAGGGCTGCTGTATTATATGGCTCCATCTGGTTTTTGTCTAACGTCCTAATAAATTGGGAATATCTCGACATCCACCCGAAATAGTAGATCTAGTTTTTTCTCCTCCCCAAGCACAACAATAGTAACGCTGTTCTTCTGATAATCTATGCACATTGGTAAAATCAGCATCTTCTACTACCGCCCCAGTATAAGCACCTGTTTGAAAGTCAGGAATTAAACTGCGACTGCGAGGAGAAGCTGTTTCTAATTTCCCGTAAAAAAACTTTACTCCTTTCAAATCCGCACCGGAAAGATTAGCTTCAAATAAAATTGTCCGGGTGAAATTAGCATGGACTAAATCACAACCGTTAAGATTAGCTCTGACTAAGTTTGCATCACTCAAGTCTGTCCAACGCAGGTCTGTACCGGAAAGGTCTGCTCCTGCTAACATTACTCCTAAATCGATTACCCGCAGCCCATTTTGGCGGTCTTCTTGATAACCACCCATTCCATCTAAAATCGGACGACCTAAATGTTGATCTCGGCGCAATGGGGTAAGTAATCTCGACCTGGATAAAAACCGGAGGACTTTAGCTTTACCTGTGGCATCTATGCTACTAAGTAGGGCAGCAGTACGACCTTCAGCAAAGATTCTTTCTTGAGGCCAATCTTCTAATAAGCCTTCTTCTCCTAATGCTAAATCAGAAACTCCTTGAAAGTAAGCGTCGATTGTTTGTTGTTGAGTGATTAAGTTTTGTTGGTTGGTGAGTCGATTTTGTTCGATTGTTAAGTCGCGGGAGATGACGTATTGTTGCCATGCGACGTAGACAGCGAGAACGGCGATCGAAATTTGTCCTAATGCACCACACCATTCTGCTAACGCGCCAGAAGCTTCCCAGTTAACTGTGCTAAACCAAGCCCCAATATAGTGATAGACTCCCAAGTAATTTAGTAATCCAGCGATCGCTAATATGCCACAGACTCCCAAAAACAATACTATTCGTTCTTTCTGGGGTAGAAATTGATTCAACCAGTTCTTTAAAGGCGACCATAACAGCCGAATTGATAATAGCAAAGCGACGATTGAACCGGAGATTCCCACCCAGAAATTGTGAATAATTAATCCGGCGAACATTAGTGCGATCGCCATTATAATCACTACCAATGCTGAGGTAGGTGGAGGAGTCCAATTTTCAGTTTTTCCTGATGTAATAGCTGGTAAATTTGTGTAAGGTTTATACAACAATGAATCCGCTTCGCTATGCGTCCTTTCAACTTGAGTAGCTTGACTATTACTACCATTAGGGCTATCTACTGGCGAAATAGAAACTGGTTGGTTGGAGAAAGAATCAGGCTGTTTAGTCATTCGATTTTGGATTTTATATTGACGATAATCTTAATAATAGAAAAACAACTCTTTCGGACATAAAATTAGAAGTAACCCTGATTAATTCGCGGAATAAGCGATTTATCAGGAACCCCAGTCCCAAGTCCCTATTCCGCAAAATCAGGATTTTCCTCCATAAGTACGAGAGAGTTATCTTTGTTGAGTTCGAGGATCTAAAGCATCGCGCAACCCATCTCCTAACAAGTTAAAAGCCAAAACTGTTAACACAATTAGTAAAGCTGGCGGCCAAATTAACCAAGGTTGCAACACTAAAATAGAAGCATTCGTTGCCAATGTCAACATATTTCCCCAAGAAGGATCTGGTTGCTGAATTCCTAAACCAATTAAACTCAAAATAGATTCAGCAACGATGAAACCAGGAACTGCCAAAGTAGCAGAAATTATTATGTAAGTTGCGGTTTGGGGCAAGACATGACGAACAATAATATAGAAAGGATTACCGCCCATTGTCTTAGCAGCTTGGACAAATTCTCGCTCTTTAAGTGATAAAACTTGTCCGCGAATTACTCTAGCTAAACCAGACCAACTAACAAATGAGGTAATTACAACAATGAGTAAAAATCGTTGCGAACTAGTTAAACCTGGTGGTAATACTGCGGCAAGGGCAACTAACAAATAAATGCTGGGAATAGTCATTAAAACTTCTACGATACGCATCAAAATGCTATCTACCCAACCGCCAAAGTAACCAGAAATTCCCCCAACTAACATTCCCAAAGGAAAGGAAATCGCAATGCCGATTAAACCAATACTTAGGCTAATTCTGCCACCATAAACTAAGCGGCTAAATTGATCGCGTCCTTGTTCATCTGTGCCTAAAAGGTTAAATTTGCCTTCTCCAGTTGTACCAAATAAGTGCCAATCTAAAGGAATTCCCGGAAAGATTACGATTTCATCTCTTGGTGGTGGCAAAGGCAGACTTATGCGAAATAATTTATAAGTTGAACCGCGAACAAATAAACGTAATGGTGAAGGTTTTTCCCAGTCTACTGTGAGTTTGCGATCGCCTGTTGCCAATTCCACTGGCCCTTGAGTTGTCGGATAAACGTGCGGCCCGATAAACTTACCTTGGGGAGTTTGTAAATAAATTTGTGTTGGTGGTAGTAGCGATCCATTAGGCTGAGAAGCATAAGGATCGTAAGGCGCAACAAAATCTGCCGCTATTACTGACACATAGAATAATAACAACAAAAGTGCGCCACATTTTGCCAGAAAGTTACTTTGTAATTTTTGCCACCAATTCATAATTTAATTAAGTTGTTCTACTAATTGCCTTCTTTCTTCTTCAGCTTTTTCATGTTCCACTACAAACACATTTGAGTATAAATTAGCAATTATTTGCTTACCTTGCTGTGTTAATTGTAGATAACGGAGCGCATCTTTGATAAAAGGGAAAACTCCATTCCAATAAAACTTAGAATAGTTGCGCCGCAAGTCTCCCGGATGACGATAATTGAGGGCTTTATTCACTCCTGTTTCTTCAAATTCATAGTATAGAGAAGTGATTTTTTTCAGATAGCGAGGATCGCTAAGTTGACCGATTAAATCCGCCGCCCTGACTAAACCTGCATAATTAACTGTATCCTGATGATCTTCGGCTGAAGGTACAGGAAAACGAGTCAGTTCAATGCTGCGTTTAATTACGTCTGCGTCTATTAATTTATGTCCGCCAAAGCGTTCAGTAATAAACAATTTTCCGCGATCGACATGATGAGGTGTAAGGCTAGCATCAGAAGCACCAGGAGCTAATTTTACCATTCCGCCATCTTTACCAGTGGCGTAAAGTCCTTCTTCCTCTTTGTCTTGACGGCAAACTCCTTTAACGTAACCAATATCATGACATAGTAAAGAAATGATATAGTGCAACCAATCTTCACAGGAAACTCCACCTTCGCGGATATGTTTACCACGTAAAATTTCCTGACCTACCAAAGTTACTAAGATAGTATGCTCTACGTTATGATAAAGGGCATCGCTGTTGGCAATATTTTCTAGTGCCATGCTACCAGCCCAGCCGA
This sequence comes from [Phormidium] sp. LEGE 05292, assembly GCF_015207735.1. Taxonomy (GTDB): domain Bacteria; phylum Cyanobacteriota; class Cyanobacteriia; order Cyanobacteriales; family Aerosakkonemataceae; genus Floridanema. The sequence continues at coordinate 20,482 of NZ_JADEWG010000036.1, read as the reverse complement.
TAATATCTTCGTAGTCAGTCTTTAATCCTCCGTAGGTGCGGCGGTATCCTTCTCGCAGTTGTTCTACGAAAGTGTCGATGAGAATTTGTGTAGCATTGAACATTCTAGTTTCCCGCTGGTTCTTGGTATTGATTTACAGGTATTTGCTCTTAATTACGGTTGAGTTGCTAAATAATTTCATGTGAAATCTAGCCAGTAAGACAGGGAGATTTATTAGTTGAATAATATAGTAACGCAACCTAGCTAATATCAAAGTTAGCTTTTTTACAAGTCTTTGGGTAGATGGTTGAAACCACCCGATCGCCAAATAAAATGCTATTCTATAAAAATCACTCTGCGGGTGTAGTTCAGTGGTAGAACGTCAGCTTCCCAAGCTGAATGTCGTGGGTTCGAGTCCCATCACCCGCTTACAGGCTAAAACAGTTGAAAATCAAGCAATATAAGGGTTTTAAGCTGTTTAATTTGACTGTATCATAGTACTTTAGTTCTAAAATTTGGGTAAAGATTGGGTTGTTTCAGGTGACTTTGGGTGTAATTTGGGTGTAATTTGGGTGTAATCAAATCGACTAAAAGGAAGTACACCATGCACTCAAAACCCAATACGACAAAGGCTTCTAAGGGTACTGTTCAAGTTATAGCTTCACACGGTCGTTTACAACTAAGGTTTAGATATGGAGAGAAGAGGCATTATCTGAGCATGAATCTAGTAGATACTCAGGTAAACCGCAAAGCAGCAGAAGCAAAGGCACGACAAATAGAGCTAGATATTATCTCTGGAAACTTTGACCCAACTCTGGCTAAGTACAAACCACATTCAGCACTCAGCACAGTTACACCGGACGTTACACCCATCGTTACACCCAAAGCGTCATTAACTGATCTTTGGGAAAAGTTTGTTGAGTACAAGCGCCCACAGTGTTCACCTAATACTATGAAGTATATGTATGGTGTTTACTCTGGTTATCTTAAGAAATTACCAACTCATGATTTAGATAAAGCCAACGAAATTAGAGATTATATACTGCAATCAATCCCCTTAGATTCAGGGAAACGATTTATTACTCGCTTGGCGGCTTGTTGTAGTTGGGCAATCAAGTCTGGAATGATTTCTGAAAATCCTTTCGAGGGAATGGCAACAGAAATTAAACTACCTAAATCATCTAAGAGTGAAGGAATTAATGATATTAATCCTTTTACATTAGAAGAAAGGGATGCAATTATTCAGGCAATAGAAAGCGATCGCTTCTGTCCCGCAAAATCAGGGTTTAAACACAGTCGCTATGCTCCTTTAATTAAGCTTCTTTTTGCTACAGGCTGTAGACCTTCAGAAGCGATCGGTCTCCAGTGGAAGCATATTTCTGCTGACTTCAAGTACATTACTTTTGAACAAGCTGTAATTAACACTGACTCTGGTAAACAGTTTAGGGAAGGATTAAAGACTCAAGAGAGGAGAAGGTTTCCTTGCAATGAATCTCTCAGGACAATGTTAAAGTCTATCAAGCCTAAAGATGCTACCCCAGAATCCTTAATTTTTCCCTCTCCAGAAGGTAAACCTGTCGATCTAAATAATTTTAGGAACCGAACATGGAAAATTGTATTAAAGGGTTTAGGTATTGAGTACCGGAAACTTTACCAAACCCGTCATACTTTTATTACTCATGCTCTCGAAACTGGCAAACTAGATGCCAAGGATGTAGCTCGGTTAGTAGGGAATTCTCCAGAAATTATCTATCGCCACTATGCAGGTAACAAACGAGAGTTATTCGTTCCCGAATTTTAATCCAAGTTTCTTAATAAATAGATAGTCTAAAGACTCAAATAAAATTGAGTCTTTTCTTATTTTTATGATATTCTAGAAATCTTTTTATACATAACTTGGCTAAAACATAGCCTATTAATATTAAATCTTTATTAAATTGTTGGGTATTTTTAGAAAAACTTTTGTTATGGGCTTTTTTCGGTAGTTATATTTATTTTTAGTTGTACTGAAAATATCAAGGAATGTCTAAAGTATGCCATCTTAATTTATGTCAAAAGCAAATTCATTTATAGGGCAATTAGCTCAATTTGAAAAAAGCACCCCAGCTTTGACAGAGATAGGGCGCTTTCTTCATAATTTTTTCTCCTCAATTCTCAATCTTTTGGGAGTATGTCAACCTGCTGCAACAGGCTACAACCAAAGGATTGAAGTGTACACCATAGTAAGAAGGAACAACTTTTATGCGTACAAATTATAATTTAGCAGGTGATTTGATCCCTGACCAGAGGGGTTTTCGCTTTGTCGGAAAGCAAGAGATCGCAGACTTGACAGGGTTATCTTGTGAAACGCTAAAGCAATATCGTCTGACAGGACGTTGGATTGAGGGTATTCATTGGATAAAACTGAATTCCAGGGTAGTTCGCTATAACTTTTTTCTGATCAAAGACTGGCTTCAGAATCATAACAATCCCCAAATTCACCAGAGAGCAATTGAAGCTTATCTTTCTTCATTGCCGTCAAATGAGAGAAAAAGGCGGCGTATTTCTTCAAACTTTGAGCAACGTCAATAGTTTGGGGGATATATCAATGGAAGATATGAGTTCTAATCCCAATTTGAGAAAGGAACACTTTGCAGAGTTACAAGCTTCTGGATTAACTGAGGAACAAATTGCTGTTGCAGGTCATTTCTCAGTGAATAAGGCAAAGGCTAATGAGTTGGTAGGGTATAAGTTACCTGGATTAATCTTTCAATATTGCGATTTAGATGGTAAACCATTCCTTAGATCGGATGGTAAAGCCTTCTATCGTATTAAGCCTGAGTGGGGAAACATTAAGACTGAAGATAGCCCTAAGTATCTTAGCCCTAAAGGTCATGGATGCCGTCCTTACTTCTCGCGTCTTTACTCTAATTGGAAAGCAGTTGCTAAATCTACCAAAGTTGATCTTTGGGAAACAGAGGGAGAGAAGAAGGGGGATTGTAGTTGTGCAAATGGACTAGCAACGATCGCTTTTAGTGGCGTTGATGGATGGGTCGATCGCTGTCCTCGTGAAGGTGAAGGCGAGTTAAAATCATCCCGTGTTTTACCAGAATTATCGGAGATTAATTGGCAGAATCGTCGGGTAAATCAATGTTTTGATTCTGACATTGTAGAGAAAATTCCGGTTCAATTAGCTTTAGCTAAACGTGCTTACTACTTATCTGAACAAGGTGCTGTTCCTTACTTCGTCTTGTTACCCAATGAGATCGATGGTTCTAAAAATGGACTGGATGATTTTATTGTTAGACACGGAATTGATGCTCTAAGAGTTCTTGGTAAGGAAGCAAAACCAACTCCATTTGTATTAAAGATCAAAGATGAAGAGACAGAGGAGAAGGAGGTATTTCTTAGGCTGACAGAACCGGATAGTCACTACCAAGCAATATTAGCTTGGTCTGTTTTAAAAGAGAATTGGGCATTCCGACCGAATATTGGTTGGTATGAATGGCGGAAAACTCATTGGGAATTGAGAAGTCCAGAAGAGTTTGAGGAAGTTCTGACTCGGTTCATGGATGCTCAGAATTGGAAAAAGCGTGGTTCTAGTTTGATAAGTTCAGTTGTTAGGGAACTACGATCGCGTTTATTAGTTAGAGATGAGTCTTGGAGTCCTTTTGGTAAGATTGCGTTTACTAATGGCACTCTGGATACTGTTTCCGGGCAATTTACTCCCAGTCACGATCCTTATGACAGGCTGATTAAGGTACGTCCCTATCCTTTTGATTTATCAGCTAAATGTCCTACTTGGCTGAATTTTCTTAATCAAGCAATGGAGGGCGATCGAGAACGAATAAACTTGATTCAAGCTTTATTTCGTTATGCGGTATTACCCAGACGTAAAGATAAAAAGGCAGAGGTTGAAAAGTCGTTTGATTTTTTCGGTCAAAAGGGTACTGGGAAAGGAACAACTCTGGATGTACTAACAAATTTAGTTGGTTCGGAAAATGTTGGTTCTGCTAGTGCTGAGACTTTTAAAAATGCCGTAGGTTTAGGTCAATTAATAGATAAAGACTTGGCAATTGACTATGATGCTTCTGGCTTTTTGAAAGATATAGGAGCATATAACAAGGTTGTCAGTAATGAACCAGTGCAAGTGAAAAAGCTGTATCAAAATCTAGCAACAATTCGTTTAGGAGTGTTGGTTGTGAGAGCATATAACGCCTTTATTCCAGTTCCTGATGGTTCGGAAGGATTGGATAGACGATTAACTGTTATTCCGTTTAATCGTTCGCCAGATGTTGTGGATACCAATCTATCTAAAAAACTGGAAAGGGAATTATCAGGAATTTTCGCTTGGTGTTATGAGATTTCTGCTGATGAAATGAAACAGCGTATTTTGTCTGCTGGCAGAATTAAAGTGGTGCAAAAAGCTAGCATTGAACGATTTGAAACTAATAACCCAGAATATAGATTTCTTTGTGAAGTATTCCCAAACGGAAAGGGTAGCATCAAAGCTGGAGATCTTTATAAGAGTTATCAGCAGTGGTGTAGAGAAAACGAAAATCAGCCAAAAAGTAATGTTAAGTTTGCTGCTACCATCCATACAATGAAATGCAAGCGTTCGGAAGGAAAAATTAATGGCTGTTATTACTACACTATTCCTGATATGAGTAAGTTCAATGTTGCGGCTCATTTAGGGATAGTTCCGAGACAGTTAACAGACAGTTGTCGAGACAGTTCAAAGCCTGATGCTGCAAGGGATAGGGATAGTTGTAGACAGTTGGAGTTAATAAGTTTTAAAACTTCTGAGCAGTTAAAGTTTGAGTATGAGCAGGTAGAGGATAAAGAAAAAGAAAAAGATTTTTCTTCCCAACCGTCTACAACTGTCCCTAACTCAGTCGCCACAACGGTTACAACTGTCTCGACTATCCCTTCAAGTGTCTCGAATCTGTCCGATAATATTGGACAAATTAGCGATTCGCTTCGCGTTCGGGAACCGTCTCCGCAGGAGAATCCCTTCGGGAATCGTACTCCACCCACTACTGACGATCGAGTAATCAACTCTAACCCAGATTTACTAGTAGTAAATTGGCAACCAAAGGTAGGAGATAAGGTAAAGGTTTTGCATAATGAAAGCTGGCAACCAGCTACTTTAATTGCTGTTCCTCAATCACATAATGACCCCAAAAAAAATTGTAGATTTTGGCAAGCTGAACTTGATACTGGTGAGAAAAGATATATCTGGAACCAAGAACAAATTCAATCAGGGGAAGATTAGGTAAGGTGTTACTAAAAGGAGTCATTAGCTTTGACTCCTGACTATTTATTTTAGTGATTTTTGGTTTTATATTGAGATGTAGAAATGGTAGCTAATCCAGAAGTTTGCCGGAATAATGGTGCAAAGTCTAAAGGTGCTGTGACATCTAAAGGTAAAGCGATCGCCAGTCGCAATGCTCAAAAGCATGGACTATTAGCAAAACAACCGCCTTTGTTAGTTACAGAAGATTTCTCAACCTTTGAGGGATTAATTCAAGAGTTGATTAACTATTATCAACCGAAAAACCCTGTTGAGCATTTCTTGATTCAGCAAGTAGCAATGGGAATGTTGAAACAGTATCGGTTGTGGAATGCGGAAGCGGCGATCGCTAATTTAGAGATTTTGAAGCAGCAACAGGCAAACAATTTTTCTGATGTGGTGATTCCCCCGAAAATCAATTTAGATGATTTTGATTATATAGAAAACCGAGTTCCTTTAAAAGTATTTCTATTAGAAGAAGCAAGTATTTTAAAAGGGTTGATTGATGATTTAGAGCATGATTTAGATTATTCCAGGAAGCAAAGCCGGAATGATATGTTAAAAGCTTTTTCTAATACGTTACGTAATAATTACTTTCAGAAACTTAGAATAGCTACAGTTTATCATTACCAAGATAATTTGATGCAGTGGTTGTCTGCAAATTTGGAGAGTTTTAAACAAAAATCTCAGGCTGATTTATCAGAGGTAATTAACCGTGTTGTTAGGTTGAGCGAACTGGCTAAACAAAGGAGAGAGGAGATTAAGCAATTACTAATAGAAATAGAAACTAATAGCCAAGCGATCGCTAAAGCACAAGAAAATAGTAAAGCATTACAAAACCCAGAATTGTTTGCTAGATACCAAAAGGAAATTAACCGGGATTTATATGCGGCGTTAGATCGGTTAGAGGCGATCCGGGACAAACGCAATCATTAGGGTTCTATGGGTTCGTTTGGTTAAGTCTCTCCAATTTTGGTTGCTTGGATGGGTTGATAACCGTTTAGATTAAGATTTAAAGTTAGGCGTATAACTTAGAGTAAGATTAAGCTATGCTTCTTCGGATGTTCCTAGCTACTGGGACTGCGGTAGTTAGGAAACTAATAGAAAAGGCGCTATATTCAATATCGTCTATAAAGATGGTAAATGTTGCTAGATAGGGCGAATGTCAACACCTAAGTTCACCAAGTCACCGCTTACAGAAGTTGTTTGTGGAGTAGAATTTAATGCTCCAGAGTTTTCTTCTGTGCATTTTGGGCTGTACTGGCAAACTATTAAAGATCGGTTTCCTTCTCCACCTCTTGATAGACCACCAATAGGAGAAGTTGAAATTCTTTCTATATTACCAAATCTTCGGAGAGTTTGGTTTGAATCATTGGATAAAAAGCAGCTAATACAGTTGCAGTCTAATCGTTTTCACTACAACTGGCGTAGTCAAAATGAAGATGATGAATATCCTCATTTTAAGGAAATTTACCCTAAGTTTGAACAAGAATGGCAACATTTTCAAACATGGTGGCAACAATATAATAGTGATAACTTACCGTTAGGAAAAATTCATTATGAGCTAACTTACATGAATCAGATTGATAAAAAATTTGGTTGGGACAATCCAAGAGACAATTATAAAATATTTACTTTTGTTGGTAAGAAATGGTCTGACAATCTTAAAAAAGCAACAAATTTTAATGCTGGAATTGAATTTGATATATCAGAAAATGTGGGAAAATTGATTGTTAGATTAAATCAAATAGTTAACCCAAAAGATGATAATAATGTACTGCTTTTTGAGTTAACTGCGCGAAGTGTTGATACAAAATTGGATATTCGAGAATGGTTTGATTTAGCACATAAATATACAGTTGATGCTTTTTTGGAATTAATCCAAGAAGAGACTAAGAAGGAATGGGGGTTAACATGGTTGCCGGAATAGAAAGAACAACTTCTACAATTAACAGTGGTAAAGCTTTTGTAAATCCGGGAATTAAACAAGGTAAAACAGCTTCTACTAGTTCCTACTATAGTGACCCAGATTTACTAATTAGAGAATATTTCCTTTCGAGTCCAGAGCAACGGGCAAAGTCAAGGAAGGTTATTGTTAAAAGTATTAGTTCCTTAAAATCAGTTATAGCGGTTTTGAAATGGGGCATTAATGGTAAAGCGAGGGATGCCTACGACGGTGCTGTAGATTTATTGGCTGAAATTAATGATATTAATCTTTTGACTGACACAGGTAAATATTTAGCAGCTTTGAGCGAACTTTTAATTAATTCCCCTGATAATAATATGCTGATGATGCTGGATTCTTTGTGGGAAATCTTTATTAAAGGTGTTGGTTGTGCTTATCATATACCTGCTGAACAAAGATTTAGGTTATTATTTAACTTAATTCCAGCGAGTAATAGACGGTTTTTTAAAGCAACGGTTATAGATGCTTTTTTGCTCATAGCAGATGAAATGGATACCGAGCCTATTAAAGGTGCTATTGGACGTTATTCGTCTGAGTATGAAGCCGATCGCTATATTCGGAACTATGCTTTAGAAGCTCTGGAAGAATTATCTTGTATAGGCGATTAAATGCAGATGTTGCCTACTCTATCTGAGTTTGGGGTAACAACCCCTGCTTACATTCGGAAAATTGATAGTCGTACTAGTTGGCATCCGCAGGAAGGTGATGTCAATTTAGATGTACGTGCAAGATTGGCAGCAGAAAAATTATTTAAAGAACCAGGTAATATATATAGTCTCTGGCTTGTAAAAACAGAGCAAGAATTTTATAGTGTAGTAGCGTCTTTAAGTGCTAATAGAAGTCCGAAAAATCAGAATCTTGATTTTATTTGGTTAACAGAGAGTGAATTACAAGTTTTTGGGATAAGCTTTAAACAAGTTTCGGAAGGAAGTTGTTTACACGCTAGAGTATTACACTTTAATGCTGTTATCGATCGCGAAACTGCTGAAAAGCTGTGTCGTGGGTTGATGAGTCAGGGAAGGGAAGCGCAACGCTGTAAGAAAGCACAAACAACTTTGATTCTGGAACATCAGAAGCAACTGGGATGCAAAGCGACTGATTTTAGTGTTCCCTCCTGTGAGTGCGAAACATGGTGAATTGCTGAGGTTGGATTTTGTCTAGTGGTGGCGATCGCACCAATAACACTCTCTAAAGTTTTGGTTATTTTTGGGGATTTTGGGAATACTAAGTTTGTATGATAGGGGATTAGCCCTACGTTGAGTTGCCGCTTTCTAAAATGCAAAACTTTCAAGAAACTGCTAATTTTATCTGGGAAATAGCTGATGAGATTCTTCGGGATGATTTTAAGCGGGGTAAGTATCCCGATGTGATTTTACCGTTTACGGTGTTGCGGCGGTTAGATTGCGTGTTAGCGCCTACGAAACAAGCGGTTTTAGAGAAATATCAGTTTTGTCAAGAGAAGAATTTAAAAAACCCAGATGGACAGTTGCGGAAAGCGGCGGGTAAGTCGTTTTACAACACTTCTAAATATGACTTTCCGACTTTGCTGACGGATGCCAAGAATATTAGCAAAAATACGATCGCTTATCTCAATGGGTTCTCGAACAATATGCGAGATGTGATTGAGAAGTTTAATCTTCCTGCTACTATCGAAACTTTGAACTCGAAAAATTTGCTGTTTTTATTAATCAAGAAATTCTCAGAAGCGGATCTGAGTCCTGAGAAAATTGATAATCACAGAATGGGGACAATTTTTGAGGAATTGATCCGCCGTTTTAATGAACAAAGGAACGAAAATCCAGGGGAACACTTTACGCCTCGTGAAGTAATTCGGTTGATGGTGCGGTTATTGTTGCGTGGCGATGAGGCAATATTAAAGCAACCGGGGGTAGTGCGGACTATTTATGATTGTGCTTGTGGTTCTGGGGGAATGCTTTCTATTGCTAAAGAGTATATTTTAACTAACATTAATCCTAGTGCAGATATTCGACTTTTTGGGCAAGAGGTAAATGACGAAACCTTTGCGGTTTGTAAGTCGGATATGTTGATTAAAGGGGACGATCGGGATGCGGATAATATTAAATTTGGTAGCTCTTTTTGTCTAGATGGTCATCAGGATAACCGCTTTGATTATATGTTAGTTAATCCTCCTTATGGGAAGGATTGGAAGAAGGAAAAAGATTTTATTGACGCAGAAGCGGCGAAAAAGGGAAACGGGAGATTTGAGGCGGGTACACCTCGGATTAATGATGGGCAATTGCTATTTCTCCAGCATCTTATTTCTAAAATGAAACCTGTGGCGGAAGGGGGAAGTAAAATTGCGATCGTTCTCAATGGTTCACCTTTATTTACTGGAGATGCGGGAAGCGGGGAAAGTGAGATTCGCCGTTGGATTTTGGAGAATGATTGGTTAGAAAGTATTGTCGCTTTACCTGGTCAATTGTTTTATAACACGGGAATTACAACTTATATTTGGGTACTGAGTAACCGCAAACCAGAATACCGCAAAGGCAAGGTTTTATTAGTTAATGGTGCGGCTACTTATAAGGTTAAAGGTAAGGGAAAGGAAAAGGAAGTTGAAGTTTTTGCTCAAAAAATGCGTAAGAGTTTAGGCGATAAACGCAATGAATTATCGGAAATTCATATTGATAAGTTAGATGATTTGGCGTTTGATTTTGCCGAAGGTGTTTACACCAAAGTTTTTGATACCAGTGATTTTGGTTATCGGAAGATTACCATTGAACGTCCGTTAAGGTTGAATTTTCAAGCTTCTCCCGAAAGAATTGCCCGTTTAGAAAGCCAAGCGGCTTTTGTGAATTTAGCAAGTAGTAAGAAGAAGGGAACGGCGGGAGAAACAGAAGTCGAAGCGGGTAAAAAGTTACAGTCAATTATTCGAGAAGTTTTATCCCAGTTAGGGGAAAAGCTTTATAAAAATCGTCAGGAATTTGAGCAGGTGATTGAGGCTGCATTTAAGCAAGCTAAAACTAATACCCAGTCAGATAGACAACTTTCGTTGTTTGGTGAAACATCAAGTATTAAGTTATCCGCACCTGTGAAAAAGGCGATTTTGGCAGCACTTTCCGAGAAGGATGAAACGGCGGATATTTGCTTTGATGATAAGGGAAACCCGGAACCAGATCCAGAGTTAAGGGATTACGAAAATGTGCCGTTGAAGGAAGATATTTACGTTTATTTTGACCGGGAAGTTAAGCCTCATGTTCCTGATGCTTGGATTAACGAAACGGTAATTGATGAAAAGGACAAACTTGTAGGTAAAGTCGGGTATGAACTTAATTTTAATCGCCATTTCTATGAGTATCAACCGTTACGACCTAGAAAGGAAATTGCTGAAGAAATTAAGGTTTTACAAGCTAGTTTAGTGGCGGTTTTTAATCAAATGGCAGCAGAGTAAGTCAATAGCATAAGTTATTTTTGCGGCGTTTTATTTGTAATTCCGAATGTGGAGTAGTTGAAATGATTGGGAAGCATTATCCGGCTTATTCTGAGTATAAGGATTCGGGGGTTGAGTGGTTAGGGAAGATTCCGAAGCATTGGGAAACAAAGAAGGCAAAGCACGTTAGCTCAATATTTGTTCCGCAAAGAAATAAGCCAGAACTTAATCTTGATTCTGGACTTCCTTGGATAACGATGGATGATATTACTTCTCCTTCTGTAGATAGCTCCATTACAGGTTATTACGTTAATGAATTAGATGCACTTACCGCAGGCTCAAAAGTTTTACCCCCTGGATGCGTGATAGCCAGTTGCGTAGGTAATTTTGGAGTTGCTTCGGTTAACAAAGTATCTGTAATCATTAATCAGCAATTACAAGCTTATATACCTAAAAAAATTGACTCTTGGTTTCTTAGATATCTCGTAGAAGTATCGAAGCTGTACTTTGAAAAAGTTGCTACTGCAACTACCTTAGTCTATGTCAATCAAGAACGTTTTGGTGAATTGCCTATTGTTTTACCAGCTTTAGAAGAACAACAAGCAATTTGTAATTATATTAATCAAGAAACAGCCGAAATTGATGAGATTATCGAACAGCAACAACAGCTTATTTCCCTACTAGAAGAGGAACGCGCCACTGTTATTAGTCATGCTGTTACTAAAGGGATTGAGCGATCGAATTAGTATGGATTCTTACCGTATCCAACAAACTAGCACAGGACAAATTAAACTACTCACAGAAGACGGCGAATTAGTACCATTTACCAACTCAGAGACAAGCAAACCCGCCACCGAAAAAACAGCCCCTCTCTCAGAAATATTGGATTATATTAACAAACATTTCGATCCGGGTGATTGGTCAGAAGCAGATAAACTCAACGCATTTGCAGAAGATATGATCCAGAAGCTAGAAGAAAAAGAAGACCTGATTCGCGCCCTTGACCCTACAATTAACCCATCAGAAGAAACCCGTGAGTTAGCCTTTGAAACAGTATACAAAAACCAATTAGAGGAAATAGTTGATGAGAATAACTTCGATATTTACCAACAGTTGACTGATAACCCCTCTTTTGGCGATCTCTTCCTTAAAGTAATGTTCAAAAACTTTCAGAAGCATTTAGAACAGCGTCAAGGGGTACAGGAAAGCGGCTAATCTTAATCTATGGAGCGATCGCTTCTCTGATCCAAGCTTGGCAGCTATACTGTGATTGATGGCAGTTCCCCAAGTTCGCCCACTTTTCCCCATTGTGAAGATTCCATGAAGCTGTTAAGTTTGGGTGTAAATTGGGTGTAAAATTTTTCTAAAATTGCTCAAAGTATTGATATTAAAAGCTTTTTGTCAGCTTCCCAAGCTGAATGTCGTGGGTTCGAGTCCCATCACCCGCATACAGGCTAAAACACTTACAAATCAAGCAATAGAAGGGTTTTGATCTATATTTGGCTTACATATAAAAGCTAAAGCTCAGGGTTACTATAGAATAAAGCGTCCCGACAATTAATTTGATGAAACCCCGGCAACGCATTATAGAACTATTCTCGACTTTCATACAGTTGGCAGATGACTTGTTCGATCGCTGGATTACAGATTCCCTCCTGCAACGGAGTATGCAGCGTTCTCTTCAGCAAGTTGGAGAACTTGGTAATGCTGATTCTGCGGAGGATTTTTGGGTTTTATATTGGTATCGATTGTGGAAAACTAACCCTGAGAGTTTAGCAAATGGGCATTTGTCGGCTTACTTGCAGGAAGCGTGTTACTGGGTGGCGCAGCGAGTAACGATTCAGTTGACGAGTATGCAGTATAAATTCTCGGACTGTTTCCAAATAGCGATCGCAAGTCTCCCCATTGTACTCAAAGGATACAACCCCAGCCAAGGTGCCAGCCTGAAAACCTACGCCAGCCTCGTCTTTAACAACACTCTCCGCGATACTTTGCGCCAACATAAGGAAGCAGATAGCCGCACTGACTGGGGTTTATTGCGAAAAATCAGCCAAAAACAACTGATAGAATCGTTGCAAGCAGCTGGCTTTTCAGAAAAAGCGATCGCAAATTATCGTTTAGCTTGGACTTGTTTTAAAACCTTCTGTGCTCCTAGCGAAACACCTGGAACTCGTCAACTTTCTCAACCAGATTCGCAAACTTGGGTATCGATCGCACAACTTTATAATAACCAAAAATTACGACAAGTTCCTCCGATCGAATCACAAGCTACACCAGAAAATTTGGAACGCTGGTTAAAAGACTGTGCTAAACAAATTAGAAATTATCTTTATCCAGCCATTACTTCTTTAAATGTCAGTAAATCAGAATCAAATTCTGGGGAAATCCTAGATGATTTACCCGATAATAATGACGCTTCTCCTCTTACCAATTTAATCATTTATGAAGAAGTACAGGAGCGCCAAACCAGACAAACTGAAATTAATAATGTATTAAGCGTAGCACTAGAAAAACTAGATCCTCAAGTGCAAAAATTGTTACATCTGTATTATTCTGACAAACTAACTCAGCAACAAATTGCCGCACAGCTAGAAATTAAACAATACACGGTTTCCCGCCGCCTGAGTAGCGCCAAAGAAGCATTATTGCTCGCATTAGCAAAATGGAGTCAGGAAACTCTGCATATTTCCCTGACATCGCCCGCAGTAAGAGATATGGGTGTAGTTTTAGAGGAATGGCTTCAGAAGAAATTGTCTTCTGACTCCTCAAAGGAGGATAACTAATGATGCTCGTTACTGATACTTCAACACAATGGCTAGAAATTCCAAACGCCGTTAACAGACAATCTTGGCAACAGAGTCAAACAATTTCAATTCCAGGAAACCGCTTACAAGCTTATTTAAATCAAGTTTGTCTTCAGACGGTGTTACCTTGGTTGCAAGAAAAGTCTGAAATTGAACCAACTATTGACTCTAGAAATAATCTTGCTTTTTGGGAAATGGTAAACGGAAGTGCCATTATTTTAGGCACAAATCGTTTGATATTCATTCCTACAGAATCGATGGATCGAAATGAATTTCGCGTGCCACAGGAGTGGGTTGATATTCCCGATTTTGTAGGAGATTACTATTTAGCAGTAGAAGTCGATTCAGATGAACAATGTTTGAATATTTGGGGTTATACGACTCATCAAATCTTCAAATCAGAAGGTTTTTATGATGAGATCGATCGCACTTATTCCTTAGATGGCAATCAAATAATTCAAGACTTAACTACTTTTTGGGTAATGCAGCAATTATCTGGAGAAGAAACGCGAACTGTAATTTCCCCATTACCTGCACTAACTTCTCGGCAAGCAGAACCTTTGTTACAACAATTAGGAGATAATTTAATAGCACTCCCACGTTTAGAAATTCCTTTTCAACAATGGGGTGCATTATTAGAGCAAAATCTCTGGCTCGAACAACTTTGTCAACGACGACAAAATCAAGTTAATGCCACAGAAATAACCAGACAAACAACTCAATCTACAAATTTAAGTCAATGGTGGAATAATATTTTTGAGACTGGATGGCAAGCGATCGAAGATTTATTGGCACCACAGCCAGATCTTGCCTATAATTTTCGGGGAAGCGACACCACTTCAACACAAGTTAGACGGGTAAAACAAATTCAGCTAAATACAGAATTACCAACTTTATTGTTAGTAGTTATGTTAGAAACAGAAGCAGATGGCAGAATGCGAATTTGGGTGCAAATACTTCCGCAAATTGGAGAAACTTATTTACCCGCTAATTTGAAATTGGAACTACTTTCAAATACAGGAGATGTAATTCAGTCAGTTCAAGCTGGAGAAATGAGTAATTACATTCAACTTCGGCGTTTTAAGAGTTCCCCGGGAACAGAATTTCGTTTACAAATTGCGATGGCAGATATCTTAGCTTACGAGGATTTTCTGGTCTAACGGGACAGTAATTAACTGTTTCCCAGAACATGATACAAGCAATTACCACAAAGTAAACGGTTATGAAGCATAGGTTTTGATTGGGATATCAATTTTGAGAAAGGATACTGATACTAAATCCGGGTGAAAAACCCCCTTTATAATGAACCGCAGAGGACGCAGAGGACACAGAGAAAAGAGGGAGAAGATATCGGGGGTAACTAACTCGGAGTTGGTATGATTCAGAATCCAAAAACTTGCTACTTAAGGACTCTACTGGCATTGAAAATAGCTAGCAGTGCTACTCCCACATCGGCAAATACCGCCTCCCATAACGTTGCAATTCCGATCGCACCCAAAGCGATAAATAATCCTTTAATTGCCATCGCCATAACAATATTTTGTATGACAATCTGGCGGGTTTTTTTGGCAACTTGAATCGCCTCTGCCACTTTAGACGGAGCATCAGTCATAATCACTACATCAGCGGTTTCAATTGCTGCATCCGATCCCAATCCACCCATTGCCATACCGACATCGGCTCTAGCGATTACAGGTGCATCGTTGATACCATCGCCTACAAATGCTACTTTATCTTTACCAGATTGACTTAGCAGTTTTTCGATCGCTTCTACTTTTTCTTCCGGTAACAATTCAGCCATATAGGAATCTAAGCCCAGGCGTTCTGCTACGCTTTTAGCAACAATCCGATTGTCACCTGTAAGCATAACAGTTTGTTCGACTCCCACCCGTTTAATATCTCGAATTGCCTTAATTGCATCGTCTTTAATTTCATCGGCAATTAAAATATAGCCTGCATAGCGTCCATCAACGGCAATGTGAACGACAGTACCTTCTACATTGCAAGTATCGCGATCGATATTTTCTCGCTCCAAAAGCCGATCGTTCCCTGCCAAAATGACCTGGTTTTTCACTTTTGCCCGAATGCCATGACCTGCAATTTCTTCGTAGTCTGTTAGGTCTATATCATTATCATTAATTGGTTGACCGTATGCTTCTCGAATTGACTGTGCGACTGGGTGGCTAGAATGAGATTCAGCCAAAGCTGCCAGTTGCAACAGTTCTGCTTCAGAAAAACCGTTTTTAGTCACGATCCTCGCCACTTTAAATACACCTTTAGTCAAGGTTCCAGTTTTATCGAACACAACGGTTTTAACTGCCGTCAAAGTATCCAAAAACGTCGTTCCTTTGACCAAAATGCCTCGTTTAGCAGCACCGCCAACGCCGCCGAAGTAGCCCAAGGGAATACTAATTACCAATCCACAAGGGCAGGAAATAACTAGCAGAATCAAGGCACGGTAAACCCATTCTGCGTGAGTTGCACCGGGAACAAATAGGGGTGGTAAGAGGGCTACAGCGAGTGATAAAACGACGACAACGGGCGTATAGTAGCGAGCAAATTGGGTGATAAATTTCTCGGTTTCTGCTTTCTTGCTGGTGGCGTTTTCTACTAGGTCGAGGATTTTCGCGATCGAAGATTCCCCAAATAGTTTAGTGACTTGGATCGTGAGAACGCCACTCTGGTTAATCGTACCTGCTAGAACGACTTCTCCTATCTTCACCGTGCGAGGAACTGATTCTCCGGTTAATGCGGAAGTATCGATCTGAGAATTACCTTCCAGAATTTCCCCATCTAAGGGAATCTTTTCTCCTGGTTTGACTATAATAATGTCTCCCACATTAACGGTTTCTGGAGAAACTTGTTTTACCGTTCCATTAACTTTCAAATTGGCAGTGTCGGGGCGAATTTCCAGCAAAGATTTGATTGAGCGACGAGAACGGCTGACCGAGTATTCTTGAAATAATTCTCCGACTCGGAAAAATAGCATGACGGCGACTGCTTCTGGGAGTTGATGAATAGCGATCGCTCCCACAGTCGCAACTGTCATCAAGAAGTTTTCATCAAATATTTGTCCCCTGAGAATATTCCGTCCGGCAGTTTTCAATACCGACCAACCGCTGAGTAAATAGGCGGGAATGAATATTAAATACTCACCCAAGTTATAGGGCGTGTTATGTAAAAGTTTCTCAAAAATTATGCCCAGAACGAACAGCGCGATCGTTCCCAACACCGAAGGAAGTTCGCGTTTCAGGTTAAATTCGCCTGCACCGTGACTGTGCTCGTGGTCATGGTCATGGTGGTCGTGGTCGTGGTGATGAGCCTCTAAATGAGGTTTTGGGCTGATGATGGTGTAGCCCAAAGAAAGGATGCGATCGCGAATTTCCTCTTCATTCACTTGCTTTGAGTCATACGTCACGCTCAAGCGTCCCGTTGCAAAACTGACGGACGTTTCTGCTACACCCGGTATTTTCCTTACACCCGCTTCAATTTTGCCTGCACAGCTACCGCAATCCATGCCACCGACTTGCATCTGTTGGGTTTTGAGGGAAGGAGTCTGAGTCATTGCTACTTTGCTGAATGAATCGTGATTACCAGCATTGTAATCCAACTTTTAAATATATGAACAGTTATTCATATATTAAGTAAGTAGGCATGAATAGACATTACAATCTGTATCATCAAGTAGCAGAAAATTTGAAGGAACCACAAAATTGATTCCACTGCCAATGGGAGTTTCGTTGATAATGTTGCCGAGAAGGTAAATTTGTAGGTATCCGCTTTTAATGCTGATACGATCGTTTTCTCTGAAACCTCAGTCCTAACAACAAACCGATCGCGACAATTCCAGTCATATAGACCAGCATTATCAGCCGGACGTGCAATGGGGGAGCCACACCCTCGACTTCTAAAGTCTGAGCCACCTGGAATGGTTGAAACTGGCGTGCGGAATTAGGTTGAGGCGTAACTTCCACTTCTACCTGGTGGGGTGCTCCATCAAAAAATTGCATCTGCCATCGCAGTTGTCCTGTTGCGTCTGGAGTGCCATCATGAGCAAACGTAATCCAACCATTTTCAAGCTGAGTGGCTTTGATCCGAGTTACGACATCGGTTACTGGCTGCTGAGTTTTAGCATCTGTTAGGCGCAGTTGAAAACTTGCCAACTTGCCGACTAAAGCACTCCGATCGCCCGATAATTGCACATTTAATCCCTGAGATTGTCGCTGACTAGGATCAGTAGCGGCAGGAGCTACTTCAGTGGGATGAGACATCGCCATTGTATGATGCGATTGCGCCATTTCAGCATTGATGTTGACGTAGAGCAGTGCGGCGATCGCTACAACAATAACACCGCTCAATAACAAGCGCACGGGTTGTGGTGCAATTTCTCCCGGTTGAGCTTGCAGTCTTCCACCGATAACCCATCCTCCTGCTAACCCGACTAACAGCAAAAAGATAGCCAGAACTGCGAAGTTCTGATATTTCACGCTATTTTCACTCACAGAAATTGGCAGTGTTTGCTGAAACGGTGCAAAAGCATTCGCAACTTGTGGGGTAACACTTACCTGTAATTGATAAGTTCCCCGGATCGGAAACATTTGTTGAAATTTCACTTCCCCGATCGAAGCAGGAGTTTTGAAGTCTAGTAATGTAGTACCTTCAACGATCGGAAAGTCAGTGGTGAACCAAGGCGTTTGAGGCGGCGCGAGCAACTGTAAGTGAAAATTGGCATTTTTGAGCGGCTGTCCAGTCGCATCAAATGCTTGCACGGTCAAACGAGTAGGAAGTTGCTCTGTGCTTGCTTCGGCTTCAAAGGGACGAATTGTTTCAATTGATCGATCGGTTGTCAGTTTAACAGTCGATTGAGGAACTTGTGAAAATCCTATAACACCATAAACAAGCAAACTCACGAGGCAAATTGCCCCAATGAGCATAGAACGCTTCGTTGCTTTCATCGTGGCTCCAGAGTTAATTACTATCGGACTGGGCTATCTAGTGCAGCACGGCAGAAATGATTGAGCAGTTGAAAACTTCTTAAAAGCTGAATATAAAAGCCTTCTGCTCTTCTGCCTTCTTGTACTAATGACAAGCAACTCCCGCTGTATGGTGGCGCAGCGAGTGAACCCGATCGTGAATAGCTGGATAAGTCGTGAAATAGATTGTCCAGAGAACCAACGAACAGAGAGAAACGTAGAGCGTTGCTTGTACAGGCATGGAAAGGGTAAAGCGAACTGCCTGTTGCCGAACGGTCGTTAGCGATCGAGTGGTCATTCTGTACCTCGCAGAAGAACATAAACAGTGAACCTATCGGCGGGCATTCTGACTTATCGATCGCAAATCCAGATCGAATCACAGTTGCGGGACAGCTTTGGACTTGCACCAAACTTTCCCCGTTACCTCCAGTGGCTGCTCCCCACTGGAACCGATGCAATATTCAGACTTTACAACACTTTGCCACTCCTGCCTTTCTCAAACCAAAGACTTTACAATTCTTAGAAGTTACCAAGCCTAGAGCGATCGTGCTAGGGTAAATTATGAAAGAATTATGAAAACTATGGCACACTCCGATCGCAAACCCAGCCTGCCAGAGGTTCATCGCAGCATCCCGATACCGAACGTCAAAAGTTTTTGGCGCAAGTTGTTAGCTTATGCGGGGCCGGGATATTTAGTTTCAGTAGGATATATGGACCCCGGTAACTGGGCCACAGACATCGCTGGGGGTGCTAAGTTTGGCTATGCGCTGTTAACGGTGATTTTGCTGTCGAATCTAATGGCAATTTTGCTGCAATCGTTGTGCGTGCGGTTGGGAGTAGCAACGGGGCGGGATTTAGCCCAGGCTTGTCGAGATTATTTTAGCCCAAGGGTTAACTTTGTTTTATGGGTACTGTGTGAAATTGCGATCGCGGCTTGTGATTTGGCAGAATTACTGGGAAGTGCGATCGCGCTACAACTTTTATTTGGCATTCCTTTAGTTTGGGGAGTGTGCATTACGGCACTCGATGTACTGGCGTTGTTATTCCTGCAAGGGAGAGGCTTTCGCTATGTAGAAGCTTTGGTGATTACGCTAGTGGGAATGGTAGGTGTTTGTTTCGCAGCAGAAATTCTCTTCTCTCGACCGGATGTAACGGGGATTTTAGCGGGGTATCTACCCAAGCGAGAAATTCTGCAAAATCCAGAAATGCTCTACATTGCGATCGGTATTTTAGGGGCAACGGTGATGCCGCATAATTTGTATTTACACTCCTCAATTGTCCAGACTCGCAATTGGCAACCGACGACTGAAAAGCGCTGGGAAGCGATTAAATTTGGTATGATCGATTCCACTGCGGCTTTGTCGTTGGCACTGTTTATTAACTCAGCAATTCTAATAGTTTCAGCTGCAACATTTCATCTGTCCGGTTATCAGAATGTGGCAGAAATTCAAGATGCCTATAAATTACTTTCACCCCTTTTGGGAGTGAGTGCTGCTAGTGCTATTTTTGGGGTCGCATTATTAGCTTCAGGGCAAAGTTCAACGTTGACTGCAACCCTAGCAGGGCAAATTGTCATGGAGGGCTTTTTACAGCTACGCCTTCCTCCCTGGCTACGCCGTCTGGCAACTAGACTAATTGCGATCGTTCCAGCTTTGATTGCGATTATTTTCTTTGGGGAAACGAGTACAGGTAGCTTACTGGTTTTTAGTCAAGTAATTCTGAGTTTACAGTTATCATTTGCGGTGATTCCCTTAGTAATGTTTACCAGCGATCGCCGCTTGATGGGAGAATTTGTCAATCCCCTGTGGTTAAAATCTTTAGCAGGGTTGGTGGCTTTGGTTATTGTCGGCTTAAATGGTTGGTTGCTGTTGCAAACCTTTTTAGGCTGGCTGCATCTTAGTTCCTAATCCTTAGAATGATGGCATCACCGAAGCAATTCCGTCATCATCTAAGTTGGTGTTGTGAGGGTGGAGCTTGATTAAATAGCCAAATTCCTACTCATTCCTCATCAAACTTATCTATCATAGAGAAGTTTTTATCGACGGGCAGGATATCTATCCAGTCAGACACCACTTGGGTAAACTGCTACGCATTTAA
>NZ_JADEWG010000296.1 GCF_015207735.1 [Phormidium] sp. LEGE 05292 | reverse complement strand
CCCCCCCACCTCTTCCTCCCAGTCCCCCATAATTGAGGCTACTGGTTGGAAAATTAATTCATTTGGTCAGATAGAATTAGTAAAGAATAGTATTGAAGGAATTCCTCCTGGTAGTTGGAATCATCAGACGGGGTGCCAAGCGCCTAATGGTAGGCTACGCGATCGCTAATCATATATTGGGAATCATCGATCGCCAGTTCACCAAACTAACGAAATAGATTCCCTCGTCTGCTTGGTCAAAAAATCATGAATAATTACTTCAAACAACTAATGCAAGAAGGCAGAAGGCTTTGTCAGGGCGGGTTTTGTTGTTAATTCTTCTGTTACTGAGATCTTGCACTTCTGAGGCGGAGCCTCTATTTCTCGTTACCAGGTTGAACCTGGTAACGAGGGTTGGGAGGTTCTACCTCCTGACTGGAGCAAGATCTGAGCCCCCAATAGATGAAAGAAACACAGTCAATAACAGTTTGAGCAAATATGTTTCTTAGGAGTGTTATTAATTCTTCTGTTATGATGACAAAATTTTCTTCTAAACTCGCCCTTACTGTTAACTGTTTTCAGCTGCTCAATCATTTCTGCTGCGCTGCTCTAGGCACTGTTTCCCTGTTATTTCTTATTACCAACAATCCCTTGTCGGCACAAGTAATTCCTGATGCCACATTACCTAACAATAGTGTTGTGATTCTCAATGGAAATAGTATTCGCATTGAAGGCGGTACAACTAATGGTAGCAATCTTTTCCACAGCTTCCAAGAATTTTCCATTCCTACTGGGGGCGAAGCATTTTTTAATAACGCACTCAATATTCAAAATATTTTTAGTCGCGTCACTGGGAAAAATATCTCTAATATAGATGGCTTAATTCGTGCTAATGGCAAAGCTAACTTATTTTTAATTAATCCGAATGGAATTATTTTCGGCCCAAATGCCCAATTAAATATCGGTGGTTCATTTATTGCTAGTACAGCAAATAGCATTAAGTTTAACGATGGCAGTATTTTTAGTGCTACTAATCCAAATACGACACCTTTGCTCACAGTGAATGTGCCGATCGGTTTGCAATTCGGGCCAAATTCACCTGGACAAATTCAAGTTTTAGGCTCTAATTTAGCTGTACAAACTGGGCAAACTTTGGCGCTAATAGGTGGAGATTTAACAATTTCTGGTAGCAGCAATCCCCAAGCAACGGGTCTTACTGCTGGCGGAATTCCCATTGTATTATTTCAAGGAAATCTTATACCTACTACACCAGGAGGAAGAATTGAATTAGGAAGTGTAACTCAAGGTGATGTCAGTTTGACAACTAGTGATAAAGGTTTTGCTTTTGATTATCTAAGTACCCAAAATTTTGGCGATATTCAATTATTAGGTAATGCGAAAGTTGATACTAGTGGAACTGGGGGAGGTGAAATGCAAATCCAAGCCAGAAATCTTCGCCTCAGCGAAGGTTCCCGTCTCTCTTCTTTTACTTTGGGTGATTTACCGGGAGGAACGATCGCCATAAATACTTCCGAGTCAGTAAAAATTGTTGGTACTGGCGGCTATGAACAAAATGTCCTCAAATTTGTGACGGGAACTGTTACTATCAGCGATCTAATCAACGGCTTTTTTACCTTAACTTTTGGTTCGGGAAAAGCGGGAGATATCATAATTAATACTCCTAAATTTATGGCTGGTAATGGAGCTTATGTAGCTGCTTCTACATTTGGAGGTGAGGGGGGGAATATTACTATAAATACATCAGATTTATTAAAGTTAAGTTCCGCTTTTATTGCTACAGGATCGGGAGTAAATGCGGTGGGGAATTCTGGAGAAATAACGGTAAATACTAGTATATTCTTAGCAGAAGATAATGGTATAATCACTACTTCTAGTTTTGGCACAGGAAAAGGTGGAAATTTAACTGTAAACGCTGCTGATTCGATCGACATAAGTAGCAGCAATCCGATTCCTCTTTCCCCAAACGCTAGAGCTTTTGGCGGCTTGTTTACCAGCAGTTTTGGTCTGGGAGATGCGGGGGAATTGCGGATTAATACCAGACAAGTAACTCTTCGCAGTGGTGCAATTTTAGCAGCTAGTTCCTTTGGTCAAGGACAGGGAGGAGATATCACAGTTAAAGCATCTGAATTTGTAAAATTAGAAGGGAGTTCTCCCGATGGTCAACTGTTAAGTGCAATCACTTCTGTTACAGAACCGGGATCTACAGGTAGAGGGGGAAATTTAACTATAGAAACCGATCGATTAATTTTACAAGATGGGGGAAGAGTGAGTATTCGATCGCGCGGAACCGGAGACGCTGGTAATTTAATTGTCGAAGCTAACTCGGTTTTGATGAATAATCAGGGCGGTTTAGAAGGAACTTCCGCATCAGGAGAAGGAGGAAATATCACCGTGCGATCGCGCACCATACAAATGCGTCAAAATAGTTTTATTTCTGCTACTGCTGGCACAGAAGGCGGAACCGGAAATGGCGGTAATATTACTATCAATACCAATACTTTAGTTGCTTTGGAAAATAGCGACATTACTGCTAATTCTGTCGCTAGTCAAGGCGGCAAAGTTACTATTAATGCTCAAGCTATTTTTGGCATAGAATATCGTTTAGCACCTACTCCCAATAGCGATATTACTGCTACTGGCGGTACACCAGCTTTAAGCGGTACTGTCCAAGTTAATACACCAGAAGTTGATACTAGTGCAGGTTTAGTTCAATTACCAGAAAACTTTACTGATATTAGTAATCAAATTGTCACTGGTTGTTCGATTGCAAGTAACAATAGCTTCGTGATTACTGGAAGAGGTGGTTTACCTGAAGATCCTAACCAAACCCTCAGAGGTCAGACAGTTTGGCGCGATTTACGTACTCTTGGGGAGATGGGGAGATGGGGAAATGGGGAGAATTATTCTTCCACTCCCCCTATCACCCAACC
>NZ_JADEWG010000035.1 GCF_015207735.1 [Phormidium] sp. LEGE 05292 | reverse complement strand
GGGGGATGGGGAGAGGGATTGACGGTTTTTGCCTAACACCAAAAATATACAATTTAGATGCGATGCAAGCTTAACAATCATTACGGTGTACAAACCGCATAAAATACTAATGTGAATCCCCCAGATGCAGAAATTCCTTCTAATGTGGATGTAGAGCTGAATATTGAGCAATTGGAAGCATTCAGAGAACAAGAAGAAGGTAGCAATTTAGACACAAGTGCTGGTTATGCGATCGATGAATCTGGACGAATCGATAACTTTGCGATCGAACCACAGATGTACGTTGAAGAACGCTAAATTTAATTAATTATAGCTGGTAGAACCAAACACCAATTCCATCTCCCAGCTTCAGTAGCAGCAATCAATGGAAATAAATAGTAAAATAGAAAAGTGCATCTATTGGGACTATCAAACTT
This sequence comes from [Phormidium] sp. LEGE 05292, assembly GCF_015207735.1. Taxonomy (GTDB): domain Bacteria; phylum Cyanobacteriota; class Cyanobacteriia; order Cyanobacteriales; family Aerosakkonemataceae; genus Floridanema. The sequence continues at coordinate 54,020 of NZ_JADEWG010000035.1, read as the reverse complement.
ACAAGAGACTAATCTGGTTGTTTGCAATACTTACATAATCCGACTGTGCAAAGTCTTCCTTATCAAGCCAAAACTAGATTCATCTGAGTTAATATATTTTGTACAATCTTCCCAGTCTCAGCAACCCATAACGAAACGATTAACTTTTCAAAAAAATATAAATTTTTGGCTCTCAAGCTTGTGATTTTGTTAAAGAATTTAATAATAGCAATCTGAGTTACCAAATTTTGACTACAGTAGTCTAATTTAGAGTCTAATGTATATCATGTATAGTGCCCCAAGAGTAAATTTGATGAATGATGAGGCGTTAATCCATTGTTTTATTCAATTAATTTCCCAAAATACGGGTTTGCATATTAGAGAGGAGGATAAAAATACATTAACTAAAAAAATATGGCAAAGAATAAAATCATTGCGAATATCAAATCCCGAAGATTATTATCTATTTTTAGAAGCCAACAACGAATCTAAAACTCTTCAAGGTAAACTTGGACATTGGTCAGCAAAACAAGAATGGAAAGAATTAGTATGCTTACTCACTACGGGAGAAAGTTACTTTTTCCGCGATCAAGGGCAATTTAGCCTACTTAGAACTAAAATATTCCCAGAAATTATTGCAACGAAACTACAAAACTCAGAGATAACAGGTAATCAAAAAAAATCTCTCAGAATTTGGAGTGCTGGCTGTTCTACAGGCGAAGAACCTTATTCTTTAGCTATTTTAATTAAAGAATTAATTTCCAATTTAGAGAATTGGAATATCGTAGTTTTGGGAACAGATATTAATTATCAAGCTATTGAGAAAGCCAAACAAGGAATTTATAATCCTTGGTCTTTTCGCTTAGTAGATCCTCATCTACAAATAGATTATTTTCAACAGCAACAAAATGAATGGCAAATTGACACTGAAATTCGTCAAATGGTGAAATTACAACAGGGAAATTTACTAACGGATAACTTTCCCGACCATAATACAGAGATTCACGATATGGATCTGATACTGTGTCGCAACGTTTTTGTTTACTTTGAACACCAAGCTATTACAACAGTAGTTAAAAAATTTTATGATAGCCTAGTACCTGGTGGTTACTTAATGACAGCGCACACAGAGCTTTATGGTCAGAATATGGGAAAATTCCAAGTCAATGTATTACCAGAATCAGTAATTTATCAACGAAGACAAAGTAAGCAATTAGAGTCTGGTGATTCTGTGCAGTCTGAGGTAAAAAAAATAGATTTATATAAAGGTTGTCATTCTGATCATAGCAAAATTTTTAAGAGTGAAATAGCGAAATACCCAGATAAACCTGCTGTAATGAAAGAGTTACCGCACCAAACTAAATCATTTAATTGCGATCGTTATTATGCAACTTCTCCGATCGCTAAACCAACAGCAGAACCAGTTACCAAAAATGTATCTACTTCTATCAATCAAAATTCATCTATTAATTTGATGAAAGAAGCAGAAATGCTTTTTCAAGAAGAAGCTTATGTTCAAGCAATTAACAAAGCTGAGCAAGTGATTGCTTGCCATGCCAAACATTTTGCTGCTCATTACTTACTGGCGCAAGCTTATGCTAATTTAGGTCAACATAATCAAGCTGTTTACTACTGTCAAAAGGCAATAGCAATTGATTCTTTAGCAGTACAGCCTTATCATTTGTTAGCGCATATTGCTGAAGAAAAGCAAGACCTAGAAAAAGCAAAAATATTTTTGAAAACTATTATTTATTTGTCCCCTTCTTTTGTATCGCCATATTTGGAACTTGCCTCTATTTATGAAAAAGAAGGAAATAGTAATAGAGCGAAAAAAATGTTGGCAACTGCTTTGGAACTACTCAATCAGCTACCATCCTCAGCTATTGTAGAACAACAAAGCTCTGTAACTGTTGGTGAGCTACTAGAATACGTGAAGAAATTATTGTAAAAAACGTTAATTGCTAATCAATTAACTTAACTAATTAGCCGATCGATGCTGTCATAATTATACCAAAAGTAAAATCATAAAAAATAATTAAAAATAGGGAATTTGTTTAAACTTCAAGCACAATCTTGATATGGGTGCTTCTCAAAGTGGCAGAGCAGCAAAAAGGACAGGAATAAATTGCCGCTTTAGTTAACTTAGACCAATTATTGTTTAAAGTAGAATTAGAGACAACTATTACTTGCTGAGCTTCTGCGCTAACAGCTAATAGTGCAACATGGCAGAAATAACTAATCAGTTGAAAAAAAGGTGAAAGTAGGAGCAGGTTTAGAAGAAAATTTTGTCATCATAACAGAAGAATTAACCACAAAACCGTTCGGCTGACGGCTCGACTGAGCGATCGCCGAATGTCGCTCACGGAAGCCCGCCCCTACAAAGCATTTTGCCTTGGAGCCTTCTTGCATTAGTAATAGTGTTTCTACTGAATTAGCAAATTGTAAAGTTATATTAGTTCAGAAATCAAACTTTTATCTCATCACTTTAGCAAAAATACAAATAGGTTAACAATGACTAATAAACCTTATCTGATCTTTAGAATAAACAGTTCACTCTATGGAGTGGAAGCATTTTGTGTACAAGAAATTTTCTCTTTACCTAATCTGACACCAATTGCTGAATCATCAGCCGATCTTGTTGGTGTAGTAAATCTGCGTGGGGATATTCTACCAGTAATAGACTTAAATATTCGGTTTGGCTATGAGCAATTAGACTATAGTTTAACAGACACTATAATTGTTCTAGAATGGCAAGAATTTCGCTTAGGAATTATTGTGAATCAAGTCCTTGAGGTTCATAACATTTCCCTGCAAGAAGTGACAACTGAACTCTTTTATAAACAGGAGTTAAATGGACGTGCAACGCATTTTTTAGCTGGCATTGGCAAAGTAGAAGCAGATATTATCATGTTGCTGAATCATGAAAGTTTACTTTGCTATTCCCAAAGTTTGGCACCATTAGGAGCAATAAAAACTATAGAAAACGGAGAATATTCTGATAAATTACTGAAAAAACAATTGGAATTTTGTCCGCAAGCAACGCTGGAAGAAAAAGCAATATTAAGGGAACGTGCCGAGAATTTAAGACAAGCTACTCAAAAAGAAGATTTTGCTGGATTAATTCCTTTAGCTGTGGTGGGATTAAATGGTGAATATTTTGGGCTTGATTTAGCAATTGTGCGGGAATTTACTGATATTCGACAAGTTACTCCGGTTCCTTGTTGTCCTCCACATATTGTGGGTAATATGAATTTGCGGGGAGAAATTTTGACATTAGTTGATATTCGTACTGTGTTAAATATGCCAATATTAGAAATTGAAAATATCACTAATATTAAAGTAATGATTATTAAAATTGATGATTTAATTGCGGGAGTGACAGTTGATGAAGTGTTTGATGTGATGTATTTGCAACCGTCGCAAATTTTACCTGTACCAACAGCAGTGCATTCAGCAAATAGTGAGTATTTACGAGGGACGGCTAATTACCGGGAAAAAATGATGAGTATTTTGGATTTAGCTAAAGTTTTTCAACAAGGTGATTTAATTGTGAATGAGGAAGTTTAGGAGTATGAAATTTGATAATATGTTTACAAATTTAAAGCTAAGAGACAGGATTATTTTAGGCTATTCTGTACCTTTACTGTTTTCAATTGCGATCGCAAGCGTAGTCTACTACAACGTAGCAAAGGTAGAGGAACAAAATAAAAGAGAAGTTTTGGGTTATGAAATTGTCAGAAACACAGACACGATCGCTTTGACTTTAGCGAGGATTCAAAGGGCAGGAAGAGGTCACTTATTAAAACCAGAACAACAAAACATTATTAGCTTTAAGGAAGCAGAAGATTCATTTAATAAATCAGCAAAATTCTTGGAAGAAAAAGTATTAGTTGTTCAACAAAAACAACGATTAGAAGAAATAATGACACTGGGAAAACAGTCAATACAATTTAATCGAAACTTGATTAATTTAGTGAGAACTGGCAGGTTAAAAGAAGCTGTACAAAGTTATAACTCCTTAAATAGGCAAGAATTGAATCGAGAAATTGAGCAAGTATTGCACGAATTTGTTAATGATGAGAAATTGATTCAACAACAAAAGAATCAAGAAACGAAAGAAGCCTTAAATACGCTGAATTTAGTAGTAATTCTAGGTACATTATTATCGATTGGTATGGCTATCCCGATCGGCTTATGGATTGCTTCTCGAATAACACAAGCAATTAATGAAAGTGTCAGTGCGATCGCCTCTTCCTCCACAGAAATTGCTGCCACAATTGAAGAACAAGAACGCGCCGCTTCCCAACAAGCCTCCGCTGTTCATCAAACTACTACCACTATGGATGAATTAGGCGTATCTTCTCGCCAATCAGCCGAACAAGCGGAAATGTCAGCCAGAGGCGCACAAGAAGCATTAGAAAAAGCTGAAGAGGGAACTTCTGCGGTGGAACAATCTTTGCAAGAAATGGCAAGTTTGAAACAAAAAGTAGAAGCGATCGCCAATCAAATTCTCAACTTAAGCGAACAAACAAATCAAATAGGTAACATTTCTACCTTAGTCAGCGAATTAGCTAACCAAACTAATATGTTAGCTTTAAATGCAGCAGTGGAAGCCGTGCGTGCTGGTGAACATGGTAAAGGCTTTGGAGTTGTGGCTAGTGAAATTCGCAAATTAGCCGATGCTAGCAAACGATCTGCTGACAAAATTAATGGGTTAGTTGGTGATATTAAAAATGCCATTAACTCTACAGTAATTGTGACTAAAGAAGGCACTAAAAGTGCTGAACAGGGAGAAATAATTGCCCAAAAAACTGCCGATGCTTTTGCCAGTATTATGGCAGAAATTAACAACGTTTATGAAAGTAGTCAACAAATTTCCTTGAACGTCAAGCAGCAAGCTACAGCAATTCAGCAAGTAGCGTCAGCAATGAACTCTCTAAGTACAGCCGCTATGCAAAACGCTAGTGGAATCAGTCAAACTAAACTTGGTACCCAAAAACTCAACGAAGTTGCTGTAAATCTTAAATCAGTTGTCTAGTAGTTGATACTTTTCTCTCCTAGAAAGGGCATTCTGAAATTAGGCTAACAGATAGGACTGTCTTGCAGTAACTTAAGCAAGTTAGAGGTAAAAATACCATAGGTAATATCAAGGTTGCTCAGGAGGAAGAAATGCTCAAACAAATTAGGTTAGGTTTAATTGTTCCTCTGGGTTTTGGCGCAACTTTTCTCATTATGTTGGGAGTTGGAATCGTATCTAAAATAACTATGGAAAGATTGGGTAAAGCCACTGAATTAGTTGCCCATACTTATGAAGTTAAAGCAGAATTGAAACAACTAGAAAAACTGTTAGTGGATGCGGAAACAGGGCAAAGGGGATTTATTTACACAGGATTAGCAAATTTTTTAGAACCGTATAATCAATCGAGAACTTTCATTCCCCAGACTTTGGGAAATTTAAGTAAACAAATTGCCGATCCTTTGCAGCAAAAAAAATTAAATATAATTGAAGAATTAGTGCGGCAAAAAATGGATGAGCTAGCAACAACTATTATCTTAAAAAGAGCAGGTAAAGAAAAAGAACTAAGAGCCTTGGTAGTCTCTGGTAAGGGTAAGAGAATTATGGATCAAATCAGAGCAAATCTTGATTTAATGATTAAGCAGGAAAATGCTCTGCAAGCTCAAAGAATGCAAGCAGCGAAGCAAGCAGAAAATTTTGCTCAAATTGTTTCGATTGGCGGTACATTCATTGCGATTTTAATCGGTTCATTTATTGTAATTTTTATTACTCACAAAGTTGTCCAACCAATTAATCAGGTAGCAACTGCGATCGCTACTTCTAGCAATGAAATTGCCACCACAGTTGTACAACAAGAACGTACAGCTGCTCAACAAGCAACAGCTGTTAATCAAACAACTACGACAATGGATGAATTAAATATCTCCTCGCAAAGATCGGCAGAACAAGCAGAAGCAGTAGCCGCAGGCGCACGCCAAATATTAAACCTAGTTGATGGTAGATACGAGGACAATTTAGATTTACATCAAATTAGCTTGAAACAGAAGATTTCTACATTAGCTGAACACATTCTTAATTTGAGTAAACAAACTCACCAAATTGGCAGAATTTCTACTTTAGTTAGCCAATTAGCCAACCAAACTTATATGTTAGCTCTCAATGCAGCAGTAGAAGCAGTACGTGCTGGCGAACATGGCAAAGGTTTTGGAGTTGTAGCTAGCGAAATTCGTAAACTGGCAGATCAAAGTAAACAATCAGCTGAACAAATTAATATCATCGTGTTTGAAATTCAATCAGCAACAAATTCCACAATAAACGCATCTGACGAAGGAAAACTAACATTAGAAGAAATTGTGGAACTAATTAACGATGTAGTTGTTAGTAGCCAACAAATTTCTCTGAATGCTAAGCAACAAGCAACTGCTATTCAACAAGTAGTTGAAGCTATGAATAACCTGAATCAAGGAGCAGCTGAAGCTGCTAGTGGAATCAGCCAAACTAAAGAAAGCACCCAGCAACTAAATGAAGCAGCCATGAATCTTAAAACAATAGTTTAAAAAAAATCTTGCAAATACCGACGGAGAGAAAATTATGTTTACTAATTTAAAATTACGAAATCGGATGTTATTAGGCTATGGAGTGCCAATAATTCTATTCATCGGATTAGCTGGATTGATCTATTCGAGTACAAATAAATTGGCTCTCGCTTTTGATGAAGTCAAACGAAACCAAGAAATTATTGACAATAGCTCCTTCATGAGATTTAGTTACACTAGGAAGGCTTTGGCACTGCGCGGTTACGTAGTTTTTGGCAATAACGAACTAATTAATGATTACCAAAATTGGCAGCAGCAATTCACTGAATATTCTGCTAAAGTAAAGCTAATGGTTACCAATTCTCAACAGAAAAAACGCTGGGAAAAAATGGTAGCTTTGAGTAACAGATATAACCAACTATCTAACAGCGTTATTAACTTAATTCAGATAGGTAAGCAAGCAGAAGCAATTTCCTTGTTAAAAACACAACAAGAGCAATCACTAGTAAATAATTTTAGAGATTTAAGCAAAGAGTTTAACGAAGCTGAGACAAAATTATTTAATCAAGCAACTAATGAAGCTGAAAAAGTACTAAACAATTTGATTGCTGCCGTATTAACGGGTAGCATTTTGTGTCTATCATTTTCCTTAGTAGCTGCATTTTTAATTTCTTCAGGCATTACTTCCGAAATAGATAAAGCTGTAAATGCGATCGCCGCTTCCTCTAAAGAAATTGCTAGCACAGTTGAACAGCAAGAACGCACCGCAACCTATCAAGCAACAGCTGTCAATCAAACAACTACGACAATGGATGAATTAGGAATTTCTTCTCAACGTGCAGCAAGTCAAGCTGCTACTGCTGCTACTACTGCTAAAGAAGTATTACTCTTAGCCGTATCAGGAAACGAAGCAGTGGAAGAAACTCAAACAGGGATCTTAGTCCTCAAAGCAAAAGTCAGTAGTATTGCTGAACAAACGTTGATTTTAAGCCAACAAACCAATCAAATTGCTAGCATTTCCAACTTAGTAAGTGCCTTAGCCAACCAAACAAATATGTTAGCTTTGAACGCCGCAGTTGAAGCAGTACGTGCAGGCGAACAGGGTAAAGGTTTTGGAGTTGTAGCCGCAGAAATTCGCAAACTTGCAGATGAAAGCAAAAAATCAGCTGATAAAATTAACTCCTTAGTTGCGGAGATTCAAAATGCTATTAATTCTACAGTTATGGCTACAGAGGAGGGTACTAAAACAGTAGAGTATAATACTAAAAATACACGAAAGACAGCAGAAACATTCACAAATGTATCCGAATCAATTAATAATATTGTTCTCAGTGTTCAACAAATTTCCTTAAGTGCCAAAGAGCAATCTGCTGCCATTCAACAAGTAGTAGATGCGATGAATTCACTAAACCAAGCTGCTGCTGAAACAGCAATTGGAATTAGTAAAACGAGAATTAGCACCCAACAGTTGAATGAAGCGACTATGAATTTAAAAAATGTAATTTAACTGAGAAAATATTCATAACTTTTCTGTCACCAAACAATAGCTAAGGAGAAATTATAATGTTTATCGATGATGAAGAACTTAGAGTTATCTTTAAATCAGCCAGTGAAGAACATTTACAAAAATTAGAAGACGGCTTGCTGCAATTAGAAAAAAATCCATGCGACCAAGCAAATTTAGAAGAACTCATGCGGGAAGCACATAGTCTCAAAGGTGATGCAGGGATGTTGGGATTAAAAGATATCTCCACTCTCGCCCATCAATTAGAGCATATTTTAGGTACAATAAAACGAAGTGAAGTAGAACTATCGCCTGATGTTAACGATCGCCTTTATCAAGGATTAGATGCCATTAGCCAATTAGTAGCAGAAGCCGTTGCAGGTACTCCATCGCGCATTAATGCCTTCCATGTCTTAGCCTATATGATGGGAGGAAATAGCCCAAAATCTTCAGCTAATTCAACAGAAAATCAGCAATCATCAGAAACAGAAACAGCAGCAGAAACTCAAGAAGAAGAAATCAGCTTACCTGTAGAGCAAACATCGGAAAATTTAGCAGATTCAGAAACAACAATTACTGTAACTGATGTAGAGGTAATTGACCCAGAAATAGAACTCCCCCTAACTGTTAATCCCCAAAATATTCCACCTGACGTAGTTTCCGTCAACACCGAAATAAATAAAGTAAATTTTACCCTTTCTCCAAATTCAGAAAACTCTCCAGAGCCACTAAGAGATGCAACAAGCAAAACTCCCACTGAGCAAACTTACCGCATTGAAAGCGTCCGAGTAGAAACTCGGCATTTAGATTCTTTAATGACTCAAGCAGGTGAACTTACAGTCACCAAAATTCGGATTAATCACCGACTGGCAGAAATTGAAGAAATCGCCAATTTCTGTGAAGAATATAGCCGCATTAAACCACAATTTTCTAGAAGAACAGTCAAAAATGAATCAGCACAAACAGCCTTTTTTCCCGTAGAGGCTTCTCTGTTTTCGCTGCCACAAAGTTCCGAGTTGGCTCTGAGAAAAGATTCATCCATAACTAAAGAAAAATTCCTCGAACAACTGGGAATGCTAGTTAACAAATTACGAAATTCCCTTTACGAAGATGTGCAAAGACTAGAAGTAATTTCTGATGAACTTTCTGATGGGATTAGAACTCTGCGACTATTACCATTAGCGACTATTTTTAGTTTATTTCCTCGTATGGTACGAGACTTAGCTAAACAACAAGGTAAAGAAATTAATTTCATTATTGAAGGAGGGGAAACTAAAGCCGATAAACGCATCATTGAAGAAATGAAAGATCCTTTGATGCACATGATTCGTAATTGTGTCGATCACGGAATTGAAACTGTAGAAGAAAGATGCCGTCTCGGTAAAAGTCCCCAAGGAACAATTGTACTGCGAGCTAAACAAACAACTACTAATGTAGTAATAGAAGTTATTGATGATGGTAGGGGATTAGATATTGAAAAAATTAAAGAAACCGCATTAAAACGCCGTGTTTGTCGTGAAGAAGAACTGATCACAATGACACCATCCCAAATACAATCTTTAATTTTTACACCGGGATTTTCTACTCGGACATTTGTTACCGAAGTTTCAGGTAGGGGTGTAGGTTTAGATGTCGTGCGGACTAATGTAGAACATTTGAAAGGCAATATCCAAGTAGAATCTAATTTCGGAATGGGTTGTACAATTCGGATGTTGTTACCCACAACTTTAGCGACAGCGCACGTCTTAATTGTTTCAGTCGATAACATTTCTTATGCAATTCCTGTGGAATATGTCATGATGGCGCGGTTAATTACACAGGAAGATATTTTTCCTATTGAAGGTCAAGATACGATTCTTGTCGATTTACAACCTGTTTCTGTAACTCACTTAGCTGATTTACTAGAAATAAATCATCACCAGGGATTGGGAAATCTGACACTTCAGCAAGCAACGACAAATTTTCAACATTTGCCTTGCATTATCATTAAAGTAGGAGATGCTACTTTGGGATTAATTGTAGACGCATTACTAGACGAACAGGATGTAATGCTCAAACCTCAAGGCAAATTGCTCAAGCGGGTGCGGAATGTTTCTGGTGCGACGATATTGGGTACTGGCGAAGTTTGTATGGTGTTAAATCCTCAAGATTTAATTAAATCTGTACGTAAGCAAACGGTGTCAAAAGTAGCAAGACGCTCTGTAAAATCCCAGCCTTTAGCAGAACGCAAACAAGTTATTTTGCTGGTAGAAGATTCGATCGCCATTCGTACCCAAGAAAAACGTATCCTAGAAGGAGCAGGTTATGAAGTCGTAACTGCCGTCGATGGTATGGATGCGCTTAACAAATTAAAATCTCGCTCTTATGATGCTATAGTCTCCGACATTCAAATGCCGAATTTAGATGGTTTATCACTCACCGCCAAAATTCGCCAAAATAAAGAATATAGTGAATTACCGATTATTTTGGTAACTTCCTTAGCCAGCGATGAAGACAAAAGAAGGGGTGCACAAGCAGGTGCAAATGCCTATATTACCAAAGGCACTTTTAACCAGCAGGTGTTATTAGATACACTCAGAAGACTAGTTTAATAGTCATTAGTCATCAGTGATTAGTCATGAGCAAAAAGACCAATAACAAATGACAAATGACGAATGACAAATGACAAATGACAAATGAACAAAATGCCAATTCGAGTTTTATTAGTTGAAGATTCACCAGTAGCATTGGTAATCCTGAAACGCATTTTAGCCGCATCTCCAGATATCGAAGTTGTGGGTACTGCTCGTCATGGTCGAGAAGCCTTAGAATTAATTCCTAAACTTCAGCCACAGGTCATTTGTACGGATTATCATATGCCCCAAATGAATGGGTTAGAATTTACTGAAGAAGTAATGATGCGGTTTCCTCGACCAATTTTGGTAATTAGTGCTTCTGTTCAAGTGGAAGATACTCAAACTATTTTTAAAATGCTGAATGCGGGTGCAGTTGATGTTTTTCCTAAACCTCGCTGTCCATCAGTTGAAGAATATGAATTGCTCAAACAGGAGTTAATTAGCAAAATCAAAATTCTTTCTGGTGTGACTGTATTTACTAGACACCGCCGCCATAGTAATATTACAACATCAGTCGATCGCACTACGCGCACTCCTGAAGGCGATCGCCAACCAGTTAAGTTAGAAACTAAAACAAATATTCCCATTTCTCGAAATATGGCAATTAATTTGCCATCTCAAACTCATTATTCTAAACCTAAAATTGTCTCTATTGGTGCTTCTACTGGTGGGCCACAAGCACTGAATAATATATTATCTCAATTACCAACAAATTTCCCCTTACCAATTCTTTGCGTCCAACATATTAGTGAGGGATTTTTGCAGGGTTTAGTAGATTGGTTAGTATCCGAATGTCAGCTACCAGTAAAGATTGCTAAATTTGGTGAACTACCTCAACCCGGAGTAATTTATTTTCCTCCTGAAGGTAGACATTTAGAATTAGATAGTTTAGGCAGATTTCTTTGTAATAATTCGCCGCCTGTTTCTGGTCATCGTCCTTCAGTTTCAGTTACTTTTGCTTCTGTAGCTAAATGTTATGGTGCAGCAAATATTGCGGTTTTATTAACAGGTATGGGTCGCGATGGTGCTGATGGAATGCTCGCGATCGCACAAGCTGGAGGTATAACTATTGCTCAAAATGAAGCAAGCTGTGTAGTGTTTGGAATGCCAAAAGAAGCGATCGCTTTAGGTGCCGCCAAACACATTTTACCAGTTAATCAAATTGCCTCAATGTTACTCAAACAATTGAACATAGTAACTGGGAGTAATTAAAACCTTGTAGAGACGTTATATATAACGTCTCTACATTATCGGTAATCGTAGAAAGGCGGAAATAAACAGAAGTGACGAAGCGTAAATTTATCTAAAACCCTCTTCCCTTCTGCTTTCTGCCTTATCTCATCCATCAATTTTCCTGCCTACTATCACACTCCCACTGCTACTTTCAACAACCCTTCAAACAACTTAAATCCATCGGTTCCCCCTAACATTTTATCGGATGCTCTTTCCGGGTGTGGCATCATTCCCAACACATTTCCTTTCTCATTGCAAATCCCAGCAATATTATTTAAAGAACCGTTGGGATTTTCACCTTCGTAACGGAACAATACTTGACCGTTATCTTCCAAACGTGCCAAAGTATCAGCATCGGCGTAATAATTTCCTTCACCATGAGCGATCGGCAAAGTTATCACTTCGGCTTTTTGATATAATTGCGTCCAAGGTGTATCTGTGCGTTCAACACGCAAGGGAATGCGATCGCAAATAAAATGCAAATCTCGATTTCTCACCAACGCCCCAGGTAACAAACCCGCCTCAGTCAGCACTTGGAAACCATTGCAAATACCCAACACCAACTTACCTTTGTTTGCGTGTTCCACTGTAGCTTGCATTACTGGGGAAAAACGAGCGATCGCACCACAACGCAAATAATCTCCGTAGCTGAAACCGCCCGGAACAATCACCACATCTAAATCCGAAATATCCGTTTCCTCATGCCAAACCATTCTAGTTGGTTGCTTGAGCAAATCGCGAGTCACATAAAGGACATCGCGATCGCAATTTGAACCCGGAAAAACTAACACCCCAAACTTCATACCTTCGCCTCCACAGGAGTAGACACCTCAGTTAACTCAAAGCGATAATTTTCGATTACCACATTTGCCAATAAGCGATCGCAAATTATATCAAGCTGCTGTTTTGCAGCATCTTCCGACTCAGCAGTGATATTTAATTCAATGTACTTTCCTATTCTCACCTGTTCCACATTCTCATAACCCATGTGCTTCAACCCCGACTGCACCGCCACACCAGCAGGGTCTAAAACCGAAGGTCGCAGAGTAACATAGATGCGAGCATGATATTTCATTATCCTATCCTCACCGATAATAGTTAATGTGCCAGCCTTTTTATTTTAGAGTGGTACTCGACACCCGATGGTTAATCTAATAACTAAGCTATTTGAGATAGGGTAGAAAAAAGGCATAGATCTGGTTCAAACTGGGATTATACGAATGAAAACACAACACACACGCAGTCAAAAAAGAATATTAAATTTTCTCCAAAGCGTCAACCGAGCAATTTCCGCCCAGGATATCTATGTAGAATTGCGAAATCAGAACCAAGGCATGAGCTTGGCTACAGTTTACCGTGCTTTAGAAGCGTTGAAACGAGAAGGCGCACTTCAGGTAAGAATGCTATCCAACGGCGAATCACTTTACAGCTGTACTCAGCAAGACAAGCACCATCTTACTTGTTTAGAATGTGGCAAATCTATTTCATTAGATAAATGTCCAGTTCAAGAATTAGAAACTCAACTGCACAATTCTTACAAATTTAAGATTTACTATCACACATTGGAGTTTTTTGGACTGTGCAACATCTGTCAAGCAGCGCAAGTTTCTGGTAATAGTGAAGATCGATTAGGTTTAGATCCAGCTTAAAATTATTAAAAATAACATCATCGCTAAAGGAGTTTCTATGTCCTCTGATAAAATATTGAATCAATAGGTCAAATTCCTGCCAAATCTACACCCAATGACCCGATTTATTCACGATCAATTTGCCAAAGATTACTTAGAGAAATTACTAACACCTTACGGAGTAGTTCAAGCACCTCGCAGAGTAGCTGGAGAAGTCAGAGAAATCGATGTTTGGTTTGCTCCCAATTCTCAGCCAAACTCACCTCCAGAAGATTTAGGTTTACTAGGAAGATTGGCAACCAGTATCTCCATTTTTGAACCATATCGCAATGCAGCAAGCGACGAAGAAATAGGCGATTGTTTGTTAAAAATATTAGAAGTCAGAGGTGAATTGCGCCGAGAAGCAAATCAAGTTCAAGACGAAGAAGATCGAGAGTTAATTATGAGATTAGCACCCCTTTATCAGCAAGATCGAGAACAAGCAATGCAGCAAGGAGTTCAGGAGGGAGAACGCTTGGTGGTGGAGAACTTGTTGCGAGTACGCTTTGGTTCTTTAGATGCAGAACTTTCATCTGTAATCGATCGCCTACTATTATTACCACCAGAAGAGTTTACTCCCTTGCTGCTGCAATTATCCCGTGAGGAACTTTTAGCTAGATTTGCACAACCAAATTCCTAAATTCAAAGCTGAACTTGTGGCAAAACTTTCATTTTATTCAAAAGGCGATCGCTTAATTGTTCCCAAAGTAAGCGATCGCTTATTAATAAACTTATCCGCCAACCGTCTAACACCTAAATCAATCTTTTTCATAGTTAGAAAAATAACTCTTTTAAAAAGCTTTTACCAGCATCTTCAAGGTTGCCATCTAAAGAGAAGGTTAGGCTACGAACTCGGATATTTCCAATCAACGTATCTAACGGATACTTAAGGGAAGTTGGATAAACTAAAATTACTTCTTGGCATTCTTTAGAAACAGCATAAGCGATAACTTGTGCCACGTCTTTGGCTGCTGGTGAATCAGGAGTTTTGTATTTTGTATCAAGTATGTAGCGTGCTTTTTCAGTTAAAGCTTCGTAGAGAATTATATCTGGTATAAATGTTATATTACTGCTAATATTTATCGGTTCCTGACGTTTAAAAAATAGGTGAGATGGCAGTTTTTTTTCTAGCCATTTGGCGACAAAAAGTTCATAAAGTTTTGCCATGTCAATTAGAAAGGGTAGCATGGTGCGATCGCCTATTTGATGACTTGGCCCCGCACTTTCGACAAAGAATCGGCAGAGTGAATGTAATAATTGATAATCTTGGTTAAGATAATTGTAAATTCTTCCAATACAATCTTCTGGCTGAAATTCCTTGAGCGTCACTAATCCTTGTAAAGCGTGATATGCTTGGCGGACTGATGGTGGAACTGGAACCTGTTCTGTCCACAAACTGCTATTAATAATAATATCAAGTGTCCAAGCAAGTATTTGATTATCTTCAATATCAACTGTCTGTTCGTCGTAGTGGCATTTCAGCTTAATATTCCAAGGTTTTTTAATAGCATTTTGTATATCTATTCGTCCGCGAACAAAAGTTAAATAATCTGTTTTTGGCACATAAGCGCGGTATAATCCTTGACTTTCTCTGTCTATAATTCGTTTAGCCAGTAAGTTGGCTATGTGACTGTAAATATCTTCTATTTTATCACAATTTATGTATCCTTTCCCAAATTCCAAATCATCAAATTTGTAAGCATACTCCAACATTCTGAAAATATTCCCTACTTCTACTTTCGGTTTTAAGTAGAGGATAATTTCTGGAGTTAATGGTATATAGCCTACCCATCCCTTTGATTTTATTTTCCATTTATTTTTTGTTTTTGGTGAGGGAAAGTCTACTTCAACTTCTTTTTGATATTTCTCCCACAATAAATTCCAGGCACGATCCAAATAATCGTGATTAAACATTATATCTTGATATTCTTCTATCTCAACTGTTTGTATTGGAACCATCAGATTTCTTTATTTTTTTACAAATTTGGTTGATCTCATCCCATGTCAACTTCTCATCCAATATCAACTTATTTAGTTCCTCATTAAGAATAAATGAATTATCTTTGAGATAGGGCGTAATTTCCATTTCCCATATATCCTTAATGTGGGCAATGTAGCTTTCTTTATCAAGTTCTTTGTTCAAAAGTGTTTTATCCAATAAAAAGAAAGAGACTCCCAGCTGAAAGTTGTCATTTTTAATTCGGTCATTGATATACTTTAAAGCATATTTTAAGTCATCTATAGGAAAGTTTGTTCCCTTATAATAAAAATCCAAAATGTCAGGGTTTGGAGGAAGATGAAGAAATGCAAAGCGTCGTCGCAGAGCATTATCTATGGGAGAGACAGAGCGATCGGCTGTATTCATAGTACCAATAATCCGAACATTTTCCGGTATTCCAAATAGTTTGCCATTGCCAGCTAGTCGTATTTCTTCATCACGATATTCAAGCAAATACATTAACTCACCAAATACGCTAGAAAGATTTGCGCGGTTAATCTCATCAATAATTAAAACACAAGGCTTACCTTTGTGAGATTCAGCTTTTTTACAGAATTTCCGAAATCTACCCTTTTCCCATTTATATTTGATTTGCCCATTAACTTCTCTTGATAATTGCTCATCTGTACTTGGTTCATCTTGAGATTTTTCCTTAACTATTTCAGGACGAATACCTTGGATGAAATCTTCATAAGAATAGGATGGATGAAATTGTACTATATCCCAGCGAGTGCCCTTGCCCTCGTCCCCAGTTTTAGTTAAGTGTTTAGCTAAATCTTTTGCCAAAAATGTCTTACCTGTACCTGGTGGGCCATATATAATCACTTGCTTTTTACGTTCAATAATTCGTATCCATCGATCTAGTTCATTCTCTGGAAAAGCAAATTTTTGAGTTATATCAGGCAGGATCAATACTTCCTTCTGGTTATTATTATTTATTTTATTGTTGATGTATTCTTTATGTCCTTTTATAAATTTTTGTTTTATGCCAATGGCTGTATAAACGTTTGAGTAATTAAATGGGTCGTTAATAGAATCGCCTTTAGCTGCCAAATAAGTTTCAAGAGTACGAACCCTAGTGGCATCCGATCTTTCTTTGTCTTTTTCCTTATTAGCCGTACAGCTTTCTTGTAGTGCTTCTTCTCTTGTACCCACTTTAACAGTAGCACAGATTTCCTCTAAATTAGCCTCTATACTAGCAGCAACTCTGTAAAATCCATCTACTAAAACAAGAAAGCCATCGATATTATAAACTATAATTTGCTCGGTTTTTTGGGGTTGTATATATTCCTTTAATTCATTTAATTTTTCAATTTTAAATTCATTATCTTGATGAAATTCACGTAATCGCCAAATGTTTTTTATTTTTAAAAACACTTCATGTTGCTCTTGATTAAATGTTGATTTGATTTCATTTATTTGCTCAGGTATATCCTCTATGCGATGGTATTGATAAAACGGTTGAACCGTTCGACCGCGAATATCTGGAAATGGAACAAAAGCGTCATTAAATCTACGATAAATTCGCTCACCATTATTATCGTCTTTAAAAACAAATTCTTTGCCTGATTGACACGGAATATAGATAACCGAAACCAAGTTACTCTGAACCGTATTTTCCAATGGTATATCCCTTCGCTCTATTTTACTAAAAAGTTCGCTATCAATTTGCTTTTTAATACTGTTATAATACGCATTAATTTGCTTTAAAGTAGTTCCTGTTTTCAGACTCATAGTGCCATACTTATTATCTGCATTGACTCCTAAAATACACCAGCCGCCCTTAGTGTTGGCGAAAGAAGTAATGGCTCTAACAATTTTATTAATTTTGGGTTTTCGCATCAGATCTGTTTCATTATCAGAAATGTTGTGATATTCAATGTAATAACCAGCTTTTACTTTGTCATCAACCAATTTATGCAAATCATCAATAGTTAAATCATGAACTGATTTATCGAAAGGATACCAATTTTGCATTAAGCCTCCTAACTTTACTCTTGATTAATAAATCGAGTTACTGGCTAAGAGGTAAAAAGTGCGATCGCACCATCTACTCTACCCTACCTCAGCAGATCTCATAACCTAGCGTAGCTTATAGTACCCGTAGATTTCCACATTGCAGAGTATAACAAAAAAGATGAAAGCAAAAATTTACGATAGGAATACCTCAAAATGAATGGCTGGCAAATTTGCAATTTCATAGTAAAATATTATATGGTCAGCAGTTCCAAATAACAGAAGAATCTTTTTAAAAGGTAATAAATTTATGACTACAGAAGTTACTCAAAACGTTCTATCTGTCAAGACTGAATATCTCTACGAGCTGCTAGAAAGAATTAAGCAAAGACCGGGTATGTATTTAGGTAAATGTTCAATTACCCGTCTGCGAATGCTGTTAGACGGATATGGTATGGCTAGAATGGAACTTGGCTTACCTCGAACAAATCAAGAACAAGAATTTAACGGGTTTCAAGAGTGGGTACAGGAAAGATTTAATATTACTTCATCTCACGGATGGGATAGTATTATTCTCTTTTATTCAGCAGATGAAAGAGATGCTTTAGATAAGTTTTTTGAGTTGTTTGAAAAATTTCAAAATGGAGAAAGTCCTTTACCACATAAGGTTGTTATTAATCACACCGAGAAAGCGTAGGAATGTAGAGACGTTGTATACAACGTCTCTACAGGGTGTTGGAAAAAGGATATTAAGATCGATCGACCGGACATGATATTAATTGGTAATAGCTTATTTCTCACTCGCTAATTTTTGCCGTAAGTTGCGAATGGCTGTGCTGGTATTGCGATCGCCAGCCACCCGAAAACACTCTACCAAAATTTCTGATATATTGATCGTGGGAAAATAGTGGCTGTTATTGACAACTTCATAGCCTTCTTCCCCATAGTTATAAATCACCAAACCTTTCCTTTTATATATCCAAACTTCCGGCACTTTGTAGGGCAAATAATCATTTATATCAGTGTAAGTAGTCACATCTATTTCTATTACTAAATCAGGAGATGGATCGACACCCCAATTAATCCGAGGTTTACCTGCAACAGCCGCCCAATTATCAATATAAAAACAGTAATCTGGTTCAATTCCCCTAATTTCGGGCAAATCCATTGTAATTGGAGTAAATGCCTCGTAATCTCGCTCTAAATAATCGAGTAAAACCTTGACTACATCTGCGATTATATTGGCTTCACGTCCATGAATAGGTAGAGGTGACATTAACAAAATTTCTCCGGGTCGATATTTGATGCGGGGGATAGATCGATCGCCCAACTGCTCAACCAATTTTTGATAATCTTCCCAACTCCCAGGTAGTCTTAAAATTGCCCCTGGAGGCAAATGAATTTTTTCTGGTGTCACAACAGCAAACATTTAAATTTCACCTCCTTGTTGGGTACTGGGTACTAGGGACTGGGGACTGGGAAATTTTGACTAGGATTTACATGATAATCAGAATTAATCAATCCTGATTATCATGTAAATCCATAAATCCTGGTTTAGATTCCTAACTTCCCTTGACTCCTCCATTATTTACATCCCCGACAATAGCTTTCATTCCTTCTAAAGAAGCGGGAATACTCCGGGGGTCCATAAACATTACCTTGCTGCTATCGCTGCTACCAATTTTTGTTCCCATTTCTAAATAATTCTGAGCAATCAAATATTGCAAAGCTTCTTTCGCATTGGGATCAGTTTGCAGAATCTTACTGATAATTTGCAAAGCTTCTGCTGTAGCTTGGGCTTTCAAAACTTGTTGCTGGCGTTCCGCTTGGGCTTTTAAAACAATGGTTTTTTGTTGTGCTTCTGCATCTAAAATCACCGCTTTTTGCCGTGCTTCTGCATCTAAAACTTGCGCTTCGGCTCTACCTCTGGCAGAATTAATTGCAGCTTCTCTTTCCCCTTCAGATGTGAGAATTGCCGCCCGTTTTTTCCGTTCCGCAGACATTTGCAATTCCATTGATTCTTGAACTGCCCTAGAAGGAACAATATCTCGTAATTCTACCCTAGTGACTTTAACTCCCCAAGGATCGGTAGCTTCATCCAAATCGCGCAAGAGGATTTCATTAATTTGAGAACGAGCGGTAAAGGTTTCATCTAATTCTAATTTGCCCATTTCCGATCGAATTTGAGTCAGCACTAAATTCACCATTGCTGATTGGAGATTTTCCACTTTGTAGTAAGCTTTTTCCAAATCTAAAATCCGCCAATAAACTACAGCATCCGCAGTAATTGAAACGTTATCGCGGGTAATACATTGTTGGGGGGGAATGTCTAAAACTCTTTCCCGAATTGTGGCTTTATAAACAATTCGATCGACCACCGGAACCACAAAATTTAGACCAGGTTGTAATTTTTTTCCATTGTATCTACCCCAAGATTCTACTAAGGCTTCATTCCCTTGATTAATCACTTTAACTGTACTTGAAACCGCAGAACCGCCTAAAACTAGAAATATGATGAAAGCAAAAAATGATTCCATTTTTTTATCCTCTTTGTTGTTGGGGAATTTGTTGTTTCACAATTTATCGGGTAAGACAATTAAAGTTGTGCCTTCTCTGCCGATCACGTAAACTTTTTCATTAGGTGCGATCGCTTTTGTTTCATCACTACAACGCGCCCGCCATGAATTCCCTTCGTATAAAACTCTTCCTGTTTGTCCGGGCAAAATTTCGCTGATTGTTTGCGCTTCTACTGCATCCCTAATAGCAGATGTTTTCCGTTTTGGTGCCAAGCGACGGAAAAGCAAAAGTAAAGCTACCGAAAGCAGTAACCAGAGTATAACCTGTAAAATAGGCGACGGCATTAAGGGAGCAACTAAAGCTACAATTATCGCAGCTACTCCCATAATCACCGCAGTATAAGCTGTAGGTAAAACGAATTCCACCAAACACAGCCCTGCCCCAAACAATAACCAAAGTAAACTAGGACTGATGGTGAACGATAACGCTACCGTTGCGATTAATCCCATCAGCGAATGATACTCGGTAGTTGGTAGTGAATAGTTGCTAGTTGCAACTAATGTCATGAATAAATCATCCAAAAGCATATTGATATTCATTGCCTGTACTTTTATAGTTAACATGAAGTAATTATTCTCAGAGGCAGATAAGATGGAAAAAAATCCAAAGATTTGTTGACTACATCACTTTATTTATGTCTTTTCCGTAAGAAAATGTAACTTTTTGAGACACACTCTGATTTCACAAAACCGCGAAATTCCCTATACCTCTATAGGGTGGGGATGGATAGCGGGGAAAAGTTAGGGAGTCCGACCCCCTAACTTTTCCCATCTGCCACCTGATTGGTTACAAATGTAATCTTTGACTATTTGCAATGGAGCGCCACTCCAGGAAACTATACACTTGGAATCATGCGACAGTTTCGCCTTACCCCAATAATGCCTTTTCGATCTCTGATTTGTATCTGAAAATATCTAGTGACATAAACAAAGGAGGTGAGTAACGCTTGACCACAAGAAGACAAACATTTCGACTGTATCCAAACAAAACTCAAGAGAATCAACTATTTGTTGCACGTCGCAATCATGCCTACTTGTACAATGCTTGCGTTGCTCACCGTCGTTATAAGTGGAGAGCAAACAAGAAAACCGTCACCTATTTTGAGCAGCAGAATTGTCTGCCAGCTTTCAAGAAAGAATGGGTTGAATTTGCTGATCTTCACTCTCAATCTTTGCAAGCCACTGTAAAACGGGTTGATTTAGCTTATGGTGGATTCTTTCAAGGATTAAGAAGATTACCTAAGTTCAAATCAATTCGTAATTATTCCGGCTGGAGTTATCCAGCTAAATCTGGATGGAAAGTTAATAGCAATGGCAAACATGGTAGCGTTACCCTCAACGATTTAGGTATTACGATCAAAATGCGTGGTAAAGCTAAACAGTGGGGGATTCCTACTACTTTAACCATTGCGTACAAACCAGGTAGAAATCAGTGGTTCACATCTATAACTGTTGATATTCCCACTGTTGAATGTAAATTTGGTTCTCAATCGGATTTGAGTTATGAATCAATTGTTGCTTTTGACTTAGGAACCCAAACAGCCATAACTCTCTATGACGGAGAAGAGTTTACTGAATTAGAAAACCCTCGTTTTACTCAGAAATCTGAGCAGAAAATCAAGCGGAAATCTAAGGCTTTGCGGCGGAAAGTTGCCCCAAATAGGAGTAAAAGAATTAAAGGTTCTAGACGTTGGAAGAAAGCTAGAAAACAAATATCTAAACTACAAAGAAAAGTCTCCAACCAGCGTTCAAATTGGCAACATAAAGTCACATCAGATATTGCTAGTCGTTATGACATCGGTGTGACAGAGCAGCTTAATACTAAGGGTATGACGCGCAAAGCTAAGAAAGGTAGTAAACGCAAAAAACAAAAAGCCGGATTGAATAAATCTATCCTTTCTGTTGGTTTTGGGGCGCTCAATAAAATGATTGCCTACAAAATTGAGCAGAAGGGAGGGTTGATGTTGATACTACCTACAAAACAAATAAAACCATCACAGCGTTGTCCTGAATGCGGAGTTGTCCACAAGCATTGGGCAGAGTTATCGAATCGATATCATATCTGCGATGCTTGTGGTTTTGAAATACCTCGTGATAAAGGTTCTGTGATGGTTATGTATAATGTTGCAACAAAGGCGCAACCGGGGTTTGGAACGAGCCTCGAAGACTGCGGATGTCTAAGCTCTACTAATTTGACCCGAAAGCGTAAGCATACTGGCTCAATGCAGCAACTTGGGCAAATGAAACGTCAAAAATCTTGTCGGAAGTCGGATGGGATTTCAGAAACCCCGTCCGTCTATACGGCGGGGTAGTTCATTATCTAAATCTATTTTATTCAAGAAGTTCTATGAATAGTTCCCAGCCGTCAATGAATCGTTATCTTTGGGCATCTGACCCAGTTTCCGCCCAAATTTCTCCTGGAGTGCTAATAAACGATAGGTATCAAGTAATTGCACCGCAAATTTGGCTGGATACGCAACCAGAAGCACCGCCCTACGTTCCCCAAGAATTACCAGAAGAAATTATTCCCTATCTGCGCTTATTTCCCCAGCGTCTTCATATTCCCGAAGTTTATGGTGTAGCTGTTTTAGGGGAAGAACCAAACACCGCAGAAGTGATCTTGCTAGAAAATGTGCCGATCGATCCTGAAGGCAATCTCTACCCTGCTATTGTAGAACAATGGCATCACACCAAGGCAATCAGACAAGTTTATTGGCTGTGGCAAATTCTCCAATTGTGGACACCCCTATCAGAATTAGGAGTAGCATCAAGTTTACTAATACCTGAAAATATCCGCGTGCAAGGCTGGCGAATTAGGCTGTTGCAACTATTTAGCGATCGGACCATTTCCACCTATCCTCAACCAAGTTTAACAGCTTTGTGTGATTGTTGGTTAGAATGGATTGCTGGCGCTCATCCATCAGTTTTAGGCAGATTAGAACAAATTTGGCAACAAATTGGCAATCCGCAAAAATCTTTAGACGAAATTTCTTTAGAATTAAATCAGTTATTGTTAGAAAAAGCCGCCGAACTTCCCCTACGATTACAAGTAGCTGGCGGTACAGACCAAGGGCCAATGCGTTCCAGCAACGAAGATTCTTGTTATCCTACAGAAGCAGATTTGCGATCGCTAACAGAGCCACCTAACGACTTATTAATTCCTAATTTTACCTTAGTTTGTGATGGTATTGGCGGACATGAAGGCGGCGAAGTTGCCAGTTTAATGGCATTGCAAACCCTGAAATTACAAGTGAGAGCATTATTAATTGAAATAGCCCAACAACCAGAAATAGTCCCCCCAAATATTATCTGCGAACAACTCACCGCAATTATTCGTGTAGTCAATGACCTGATTGCGAAACAAAATGATTCCCAAGGGCGAGAAATGCGCCAAAGAATGGGAACAACTTTAGTCATGGGATTGCAAATACCGCAAAAGATTAATAAACCAGATGGCACAGTTTTAGAAAATGCCCACGAACTTTATATTGCCAGTGTTGGAGATAGCCGAGTTTACTGGATCACCGCTGATTATTGTCAGCAATTAACCATAGATGATGATGTCGCAACTAGGGAAGTACGTTTAGGGCGCAGTCTTTATCGAGAAGCATTGCGACGAGTTGATGGTGGTGCTTTAACTCAAGCATTAGGAACGCGAGAAGCGCAAATTTTGCGTCCTACAATTGGGCGATTTATTTTAGAAGAAGATGGGATTTTATTATTATGTTCTGACGGATTGAGCGATCGAAACACAGTAGAACAATCTTGGCAGGAATTTGCTAAACCTGTGTTAAAAAATAAGATTTCTTTAGAAGCTGCGGTGCAATCTTGGATTGACTTAGCTAATGAGAAAAATGGGCATGATAACACTTCGATCGTACTCACCCGTTGTTTACTTTCTCCCGAACCACCTGCACTATTTGAACCCAAAAAAGTAGAAGCAGAACTCCCAACTGCTGCATATCCCGTAGAAACTGAACTAACAGAAGCTTCTAAAGCATTATTGTATTCGCCAGCTACTCAGCCAGAAGCAGGGGAAACAGTTGATGTGCAAACCGTGAAACAGGGTACTTGGTTAACAGTATTGACAACTTTAGCAATTTTAGCAGCGTTGGGTTTAATAGGTTATGGACTTTGGCGATCGTTCGTTCCTCCAACTACCCCACCAGCACAAGAAACACCAGTAAATACTAACGAATAAATCGGAGGTTTGTTAATCTGAAAGCGTGCGAATCCCATCCTCACTTTAGATTATGATTACTCAAATTCCTGCCTCGCAATTATCAATTTCCTCGAACCCTTGTAGAGACGTTGTATACAACGTCTCTACAATCTTTGAAATTAATTAAGCAAGTCTTCATCAGAATCAAGTTGAATTCCTGGCAAATAGTCCGGGTTTTCTATTTGTTCCTGCTGATAAGAAACTTCAGAAGGGAAGTCTCGAAGTTTTATACCTGTTTCCTTAGCAGCTAAAATCACCCCACGTTCGTAAGCTTCTGCGATTGCTTCTGGTAAATAAGGCTTTAAACTAGGATTATCTTTTAAAAGTTGACGAATTGCACAACGTTGTTCACGAATGGTTAAATACCAACTTCTAGATCTGCGATCGGTTTGATATTGCCACTTTAGTAAGTGTGCGATTAAAACTATTAGCCGATTTACTAATTCTCGCCTTTCTTGTTTACCCAAAGATTCTATTTCCTCTATCAAATTGTCAATATCAAGATTGTTTAGGTCACGCTGACGCAATAACTGGACTTGTTTTTGAGTCCAAGCGTAAAAATCAGTTTCATATAAGTTTGCAAGTGGAAGGTTCATGGTTTCTTCCTCAGATGACTTGATATCCATTTTATCTTACCGTTGTTAAAGTGATGTTCCCTTCCCCTAATATCATGTCCGGTCGATTACCCATAATGTAGAGACGTTGCATGCAACGTCTCTACAGGGTTTCGGATTAAGGATATTAAGGTTGATTAGCCGGACATGATATAAGTTGGAAATTTGCCAAGTCTTAGCTCAGTTTTCCGTTTTATAAATGCTCTCTTACCCAATTACGAAATGCTCTCATCGTCGCATTTCTCCCCACAACTTTGCTTTCTTCAACTTTCTGATGAATCACCTCGCGTAACAGGGATAATCAAAGTTAAGCCGACAGACAGACACTAAGGGCGTAGACTAAAATAGAGACGATTATCTCTAAGTTTAAAATTTATGTCACTGGAAATCCTGGCAGCAAAGATTGTGGAAATCGCTTTTGGCAAATTAGTAGAAACTGTGTTTGGCAAAGGTATTGAGGCAGGTTTAGCTAAAGTAGAACCTTTGCGTAAAAAGATTTGGAATAAGTTGAAAGGTAACTCAGAAGCGAAAGCGGCTTTAATTGAGGTTGAGAAAAATCCATCCCAGCCTAATATAGCGCAGGTGGCTAAGTTTCTCGATGAGGCAATGGTTAGAGATGCCGTATTTGCAAAGGAAATTCAGGCTATAGCGCAACAAATCAACCAAGAAATTAACCTCAGCACAACGGAAGACAAATGGAAAATCCAGATTATTCGGGATAACGCCAAAGGCTACCAAGTTGAGAATGTAAAGGCTGACAATGTACAGTTTGGCGATGTTCATCACCATCACTGACTCTCTGGTAGCCAAAATCGTCCTACTTCCGTTAACCTCATCGACACGCCGCCGAGTCTGAAAGATTGGGTGGGGCGAAAAAAGGAAATTGAAGAACTGCAAACATGGTTGGCAGATCCCGATATTAAAACAATTGGGATACAAGGTTTGGGAGGAATCGGCAAATCTTCCCTAGCGGCTTATCTCTACCAAAACTCTAGCTTTGCAGCTAAATACTGGGCGGATGTCAGCCAAAAGCCGGATTTTGCCGCATTTGCGGAAAAAACGATCCCAGCTTTGGGGGGAAACGTTACCCAGACAGGCGACACTACCCAATTGATTAACGATTTGCTGAAATGTCTGCGTCAGCAACGGTGTTTGCTGGTAATTGATAATTTGGAAACGCTGCTGAATGAGGCGCGAGAGTTCCCAGATTCAGCTTACCAGCAATTGTTTAGTCGCTGGTTGCAGCAGGGAGACACCAGTACCCTGTTGCTGACTACCCAGGAACAGCCGAAACTGTTGCAAGCACAAAAGAATTGGTATCTTTTGGCGGGGATGACTCCCAGCGATGGGGCGGAATTGTTGCAAAAGTTGGAGATTCAGGGAACGGTTGAGGAATTGGCAGCTTTGGCGGCGAGTGTGGATGGACACCCCCTAACGTTGCAGCTGGTGGCTGGTTTTTTACGGCAATACTGCCATTCTCAGCTAAGTGGTGTGGCGGAATTGGGATTACAGCAGTTTGATTTGGTATACCATCAGGCGGAAGGTGTGCATCGGGATAAGCAGGATGCGCGGTTAGAGTGGATTTTGGAACAGCATTTGCAACGTTTGAGTCAGGAACAGCAGAATTTTTTGGTTAATTTGAGTGTTTATCGCCAACCGTTTGATTTTCGGGCGGCGGGGAGGATGTTGGAAGATCCCCCCAACCCCCCTTACCAAGGGGGGCTAGAAGAAATCGGAAACCCCCCTTTTGAAGGGGGGCTAGGGGGGATCTCTTTGGCAATTGTGAAGGCTTTGCGGGAATTATACAACCGTTCTTTGTTGCTGGAAACTGAAGTTAAAGGCTATTACAAATTTCAGTTTTTGGTACAGGAATATTTGCAAAAGCAAGGAACGGATTTAAGTGCTGCACATGAAATAGCGATCGATCATTATAAGTCGCAGGTGAAACCGCAGCCTTGGGAAACGCTTGAGGATGTAAGGGAATATTTGGAAATTTTTTATCATCTTTGTCAGTTGCAAAGATATGGAGAAGCGTTCGACGTTATCTATGATCGATGTGGTAATTTTGCTTGCAATGATTTCTTGAATTTACAGGGTTACAGCAAGCTGCGGATTGAAATGTACAGCAAGTTAATAAATTCCTGGGAACCCATTAATGAAGAAGATAAATTGCGATTTGCCGCAGTATCAACTTCGTTAGGCAATTCTTATGAGTTTTTAGGAGAATATTACCTAGCAATTGACTACCATAAAAATTCGCTGAAAATTTATCAAGAGATTAGCGATCGCAAAGGTCAAGCATATTCCCTGGGTAATATAGGCAATGCTTACTACTGGCTTGGAGAATATCATAAGGCGATTGATTCTCATCATCAATCTTTGAAAGTAAAACAGAAAATATCTGATAGCAGAGGTATAGCTAATTCATTCAATAATTTAGCCAATATTTATAACGATATTGGACAGTATAAGCAAGCAATTCATTGCGGTAGGCAATCTCTGGAAATCTTTTATAAAAAAGGTGATTTAGATGGTCTAGCATATTCTTATGGAAATTTAGGTAATACTTACTTCTATTTGGGAAAATATAAACAAGCCATTAAGTTTTATAAGCTGCAATTAGAAATTAGTCATAATTACTCTAAGATAGTAACAACAAGAGTAACAGCAAATACATGGTTTAATTTAGGCAATGCTTTAGCAGAATTAAATAGAAAATCAGACGCAATTGTTGCTTTTCTCAAGTCTCGTCAACTATTTCAAAAATTGGAACTCGATGAATATGTTAAAATGGCTGACAATGCAATTGAGCAGATAGAAGCAAATTAGCAGAAGTAAAGAAACAATTGGAATTATCACAGTAAGAACTATTTAAAATAAATTTCGCCCACACCCGCCCGGAAATCAATTTCCGGGCTAATAGCAAAAGTCGGTTAAAACCGACTAAAAACTTAAACAAAAATCTATTTATGACGTACTATAATATATATAGTATACGTCAAATATTATTATATGCAAACAAAACTCACCTTACGCCTAGATGAAACCTTAATTGCTAAAGCAAAAAACTGGGCAAAATCGCGTAATGTTTCCCTTTCTGAAGCGGTAGCAGAATTTTTTGAACATCTACCAGAACCCGATCGACCTTTGCAATTGAGTACATGGACTCAAAGCTTAGTGGGAGCGATCAAAGCAACTGGAGAAATCCCAAATGATGAAGCTTTACGCGAAGAATATATCGATTATCTAGAAGAAAAATATCAGTGAAACGAGTGTTATTTGATAGCGATGTCGTGCTTGATGTTTTATTAGAAAGACAGCCTTTTTTCGCAGCTTCCGCTTTAGCACTTGATGCGGTTGGACAAGGTAAAGTAGAAGGATATATAGCCGGACATAGTATTACGAATATCTTCTATTTACTGAGAAGACATTTGGGAAACGAGAAAAGTCGAGAAGTGCTGATGAATTTGATGTCTAAAATGGTAACTGCTGGCGTAACAGATGCAGTAATTCGCTCTGCTTTTTCCAGTGGCTTTAAGGATTTTGAAGATGGGGTTACTTATGGGGCGGCGGCGGGTGTATGGGTAGATTATATCGTTACTCGCAATATTAAAGATTTCCGATCGGGAAGTATTCCCGCCATGCTGCCGGAAGTCTTTTCTAATATTATATCAGTTTCGGAGGATGGAGGATGAATAGAATGACGATCGAATTACACCCAGAATATTTAACCAAAAACGGCAAGAAAGAATTTGTTGTCCTCGTAAAAGCGATCGCATCTCCATTTCAATCACAATACTACAATTTAGATGTTCCAACAAATTGCAATTTAAATATGACTCAACTTTCTCCTTTACTTAATCGCATCACCCAAAATCCTGGGCAATGTGGGGGTAGACCTTGTATTCGAGGAATGCGAATTCGAGTTAGTGATATTTTAGAAATGTTGGCTGATAATGTCAGCAAAGAAGAAATTTTAGCAGATTTTCCCGACCTAGAAGCTGAAGATATTCAAGCTTGTTTGTTGTTCGCAGCACGCCGTACTGAATTTCCTAGAATCACAGCATGAATATTTGGATTGATGCCCAACTTCCACCGAGTATAGCAGCTTGGTTATCTGCTACTTTTGGGGTAAATGCTATTGCTATTAAGGATTTAGGCTTAAGAGATTCCCAAGATACAGAAATCTTTGCAGCTGCCCGTACTGCTAATGCTGTGATTATGACTAAAGATAGCGATTTTGTTGATCTAGTAACTCGCCTGGGAATTCCACCGCAAATTCTCTGGGTAACTTGTGGAAACGTCACAAATAGAAATCTTCGCCAAATTTTCATCCAAACTTTTCCTAATGCCTTAAGATTATTGCAAGAAGGTGAAAGTATTGTCGAGATTAGCGGTTAATTTGCCAGATAAAATTGCAATTGAACCATGATGCAAGCAACAGTTAAACTGCAAAACACACCACAGCGATACATCTAGGGAAAGACGCGAAACAAAATAAAATTATTGATGTATAATGAGTGCGGTGCGACTCATTTCGATTAGCGAGTGCTGAGTAAAAAATTGAACTAACTGAGGTAAATTATTTTGGAACAACGCCTCAAGTTCTGCATTTGTGATATTGCCAGTTGTCACTAAAAGTAACTTATAAGGTTCTTGATGGATTAAAAAGCTATCAAAAAAATCTGAATCTTTAGTAATAACGATTCGCGATTCCTGAATTGAAATAGAGTTAACTTCAGTATCAGGTGTTGCATTGCTTAATGGCAAATCTCTGGTATGAATCGTATCATAACCAGCCGCTTGGAGAAACCGGGCTAAACGCACTGGTAATTGAGCATCTACAAGAAACTTCATTGGGCAATTTTATAAATACTTTTCACCTGAGTTAACCGAGTAGCAAATACTAAAGCTGCTAAAATATCATCCCGTTCTAAATCATCATAATCTGCTAAAATTTCCTCAATACTCATCCCAGCACTCAGTAACTCTAAAATAAATTCAACCGGATAACGCAATCCCCTAATGCAAGGTTTGCCATGACAGATATTTAGATCGATCGTAATTCGCTGCAAAAGTGGATGATTCATGTTACTATATTCTCAACTAAATTGAATTATAGCAGCCCATCTATAACAAAACTTGGCTGAAATTCCCTTAACTTAATATCAAGATGAGATTAACAGTTACATCGATCGCAATCGAATTCCCAAAGAGTTAATTGATCCATTTGTTCAAAATTCATGAGCAAAATTTTATGGTTTTTCAGGTCTAATTGAGATTGTGCAAGATCTGGGTAAACTGCAAAACACACCACAGCGATACATCTAAAGCAAGACGCGATCGCACAAACCCCTCCCTAACATTGTAGGAGTCGAAAGTCCCCCAGGATAATTATGAACAATTCGTTTTCTCGCCCTCTGGCTGTGGTTACAGGTGCTTCTAACGGCATTGGCTACGAACTTGCTAAACAGTTTGCTCGAAATGGCTTTGACTTGCTGATTACAGCTACCGGAGATAGCATCAATAAAGCAGCGCACGCTTTGGCAGAATTGGGTACTAAAGTTGAAACAGTAGAAGCCGATCTAGCTACTTATGATGGAGTTGAAAAACTCTACAACCAGATTCAAGCAACAGGTAGACCAGTAGATGCGATCGCTATTAATGCAGGTGTTGGCGTAGGCGGTGACTTTGCCCGTGAGACAGACCTCAAAGACGAGTTGAATTTGATTAACCTCAACGTCGTCTCCACTGTGCATCTTGCCAAACGGGTAGTTAAAGATATGATCGATCGCAATCAAGGTCGGATTCTCTTCACCTCTTCCATTGCTGCCCTCATGCCTGGGCCATTTGAAGCAGTCTACGCTGCCTCTAAAGCTTTTATCCAATCCTTTTCTGAGGCACTACGTAATGAGTTAAAAGATACAGGTGTCACCGTTACTTCACTGATGCCAGGGCCAACCGACACCAACTTCTTCCACCGTGCAGGGATGGACGACACCAAGGCTGGTGCAAACGAAAAGGATGACCCCGCACAGGTCGCTAAACAAGGTTTTGAGGCATTGATGGCAGGTAAAGATGCCGTGATTGCAGGTTCGCTGAAAACCAAAATTCAGGGCAATGTCAGTAAGGTGTTACCTGATACCGTCAATGCCGAACAGCACCGCCAACTGACTGAACCGGGTTCTGCTCACAAGTAATAAGAAATCCGGTTCTCCCTTACTTTTGGGGACTGGGGACTGAGGATGACAGGCAAGATGCCTGTCCTACGGGACTGGGATTTCTTATGGAATAAGCACTTCCTAATTAATTAGGTTTACTTATCACCATGAGTGTTGGAGAACCAGAGGACTAAATACTTAGGATTCAAAAGTTTCCAGTCCATTTCAATGGACTTGAGCTATTAGCTAAGGAATTGATTTCCGGGCGGGCTAAAACGCAGGTGCAAGATCTCAGTATTACCTTCTGCCCTCTGCCCTCTGCCTTCTGCCTTCTTCTATAACCGAGGATTTATGCACATTCATCATCTCAATTGCGGCTGTATGTGTCCGATTGGCGGGGCGCTGTTTGATGGCTTCAGTCGCGCAAGGCTCGGTTGTTCAATCAACAGCGGCTACGGGGGTTATCATGCGATCGAACAAAGGGCGTGCGCGTCTTTTGTAGTCACGACGCGGTTGAGTTAAAAGCGTTTGCTGATTATTCTTAAGGTTACACTGGCGATCGCGCATCGTGCCGTTATACCAAATCCAGGTTAAAAACCCCCTTTATACTCAATTTTTTTTTACCACGAAGACACGAAGAAAGAAGAAGAGGAGAACGATAACGGGGGTAGCTAACCCGAATTTGGTATTAAGTGTATCGGCTCTAGCTCAAAAAATAATCCATAAAGTCGATGAATTCTATAATATTTAGGCATTGACCAGATTCAACATTAGATTCTGAGCCAATATGAACATGATGGGGAAAATTGGGCAAATTTGGGTAATGCTTAACGCTATCCCAACGTTGTTTAAGGATTTGTTTTGAGACATCCATCCACTGATAACGGTAATCCAGGGTTATCAGTTCATTGTCCTGAATAGTGAAAGATTCGGCAATTTCTAGAAAATCATTATTCGTCAGAGTTAATCTGGCGCGAAAATACCCTCGATTCAATAGAACTCGCTCATCAACAATCTCGATCGAGGCAACGATTAGACTCGCATTCAGCTTTTCTTTAACAGCAACAAGGTATTGATCTAAATTCATCTATTCAGAAAGTCTAAACTTGAGCAGCATTTCGCATTTCGTAATAGGTATTCCACTCAAAGAATTCCATTGAATCTCCAAGTTCACCCGCTTGAAAGCGCTGATGAAAATCTTCCGATGACATCTGATATTTGGTTTCAAAAATTTTCAGACGACGATCTAAATCAGCCATTTGGTCTGGCAGTGAGTTTTTTTGTATTTTCATCTCTAGCAGTTGCCGTTCTTCATCTGAAAGTGAAAGAATGATTGCTGCTAAAGACTCAACTAATTTCTGATTCATAAGAACTCTAATTGAACAGGTAATATCATGTCTGTTTTTATCGGTTGTGTATGTGCAGGGCGAAGCATTCGGATATAAAGCTTTGGATTTATTGCAGAAATTATTGCCCTAATGCTGATGCCTCCGGCACGCTACGCGAACGCCTCTACCCTTAACTAAACAGTGTAGCTTAACGGGAGAGATAATTTATGAAACTAGGGGAATGGTGCGTTACATTGCACTAACGCACCCTACAGATAGTTTATTTGCTAATTTCTCGAACTGATGGTTGTCCGTCTTTTACTTCACCAACTAATACTAAATCGGTGACTCCAACGAATAAACCATTTTCTAAAACGCCGGGAATGTTGTTCAAGGTTTTTTCTAATTCTGCGGGATTATCAATAGAGTCAAATTTGACATCAATCACAAAATTTCCTTGATCGGTAACTACTGGGCCTGCTTTTTTTACACCCATTCTTAATTGTGGTTTACCGCCGAGTTTTTCGATCGCACGCATCACAGGCGAGTATGCCATCGGAATCACTTCTACTGGTAACAAAAATGTCGAACCAAGTTTATCTACTAACTTGGAACTATCCACAACTACAATGAATTGCTCGGCTAAACCATCAACAATTTTCTCACGAGTATGGGCTGCACCACCACCTTTAATTAAGTTTAAATTCGGGTCAACCTCATCCGCACCATCAATGGCAATATCAATACGATCGACTGCATCCAGCGTTGTCAAGGGAATGCCATATTGTCTCGCTAACACATCTCCCTGAAACGAGGTGGTAATGCCGACAATATCTTTCAGTTCGCCAGATTTTAGGCGTTCTCCTAAATATTCAATCATGAAAGCGGCAGTTGAGCCAGTTCCCAAACCGACTATAGAACCTGATTTTACGCGATCGGCTGCTGCTTTGCCGACCATTTGTTTCATCACTTTAGTAGCGTCCATCTCACTCATGCGGTAAACTCCAGTAATTAGTCCTTGATCATCGGTCATTCGTCATCTGGAACTAAAAAATCCCATGACAATTGACAAATGACAATTGACTGTTTAGTGTTAACTTTACTAGGGAATGGGAATTTCTCTAAGTGCTTTATCGCCAAGAGCATAATTTCCCAGTCGCTTATCCTCAGTCATCACTCACTATTTCCACCAGATGCAATCGCAAGTGAACTCTCCTACAGCTGAAAATTTCTGCAATACTGGCAATCAACTGAAGACAGAAAAAAGATTCGATGAAGCTATTGCCAGCTACCAAAAAGCTTTGCAACTGCAACCAGATTATGCAGAGGTACATTACCAGCTAGCTGAAATTTATTTTGTGCAAAGGAAGTTACGAGACGCGATCGCATTTTGCAACAAAGCAATTCAACTACAACCAGATTTCGCCCCAAATCACAAGATTTTAGGTAATATTTTACAAACACAAGGCAATTTAGAAGCGGCGCTGAATGCTTACGTTAAAGCGTTAGAATTAAATCCAGAATTTGCCGAAGCTTATATTAATCAAGGTAGTATACTTTCTAAACTGGGGCGGAATGAAGAGGCAATTGTTTCTTTGGAAAAGGCAATTGCTATTAACCCAAACATCGGGGCTGCTTATTGGAATTTGGCAAATGTATATTTGCAATTAGACAATTTGGAAAAGGTGGTTGAGTGTCGCAAGCAAGCATTTTCATTAGAACCAAAATTGGTGAATGCGGAAACTTTAAATGATTTAGGAACTGCGATCGGCAAATTAGGTGATTTTGAGGAAGCGATTAACTATTATCACAAAGCAATTGAATTACAACCAAATTATCATTTGGCGCACCTCAATTTAGGAGTTGCTTTGCGAAGAATCAGTAAATTAGATGCAGCCAAAGAGGAATTACAAATAGCAATTAAGTTAAAACCTGACGATCCTGAAGCATACAACAATTTAGGCAGTGTTTTAGTAGATCAAAATCAAATAGATGCCGGAATATTTAACTACGAGAAAGCATTGAAACTCAAGCCAGATTCGGCAGAGTATCATTTTAATTTAGGGACAGCTTTAGGACAGAAGGATAAGTTTACTGAATCAATTAAAGAATTACAAAAAGCTGTTGAATTACAACCAGATTTAGGTAAAGCTTACAGCAATATAGGGGCGATCGTATATCGCAAAACTAGAAAAGACGGTGAAATTAGCGGAGAATTATTTAACCTAGCAATTAACAGCCTTTTAAAAGCATTAGAAATTGATTCAGATCTGGAACTTGCCCATCTTTATTTAGCACAATTAATTACCTCTCCAGTCAGGGCTTCAGATTTTGGCGCTTTAAGACAAGCATCAGCAATATATTTAGAGAGAAGTACAGAAAAAAATCACTTAATAGCTGTATCCACATTTATTGGTACTCATGTCAAATCAGCATTAACTCAATTAGCTAAAGAAAAGTTTCTGGAAATTGAACCAGAAATTTACAATAGACTCGAAAAAATGAATAATATAGAGTTAAGCATCCTTTACAGCAATGTTCTGTTCAATCTGCATTATTTACGGGATGATTTAGCAGCAAATACCCAACTTTATCAGGCAGTTGGCAAAAAATATGCAGAGCAAATTATTGCCGCTAAACAAATTACAATCAGTCAACCTGAGAAGAAACAACTACCAACAACCAATTTAAAAATTGGGGTAATGTCTTCCCATTTTGCTAGACATTCGGTAGGTTGGTGTAGTGCAGATATTATTACAGAGTTAGGGAAGTTAACGCCTAATTTATATTTGTATTTTATGGGCGATCGCCAACCGGACGATCGCACCAAAATTTTTGAAAGCGCCGCAGCAAAATTTTATCGCCCCAAAGCTAAAGAAAACGGCGAATTTGATATTAACCAAATTGTCCAAGATATCGCCCAAGATGAATTAGATATATTAATTGAATTAGATTCTTCCACAATTCCCTCACAAGTAGAAGTAATCTATCATCAACCAGCATCAGTTTGTCTGTCTTGGTTAGGTTTTGAAGCGCCATTTACCAAAGAAAATAATTACTTCCTTTGTGACTGGAATACTCACCCCGAAGGTAGAGAAAAATATAACCGCGAACAGTTGGTAAGAATGCCAGATTCTTTTGTTGCTGTGGGTGGTTTTAAATCTACGCCAATTGATACTAAAGCAGTAAGAAAATCCCAAAGAATTGCTGAAGATCAAATAATTTATTTGTGCGTTGCACCTGGTTATAAATTGAACCCCGAACAGATTCAAGCACAAGTAAAAATTCTCAAAGAAGTACCTGACAGCATTTTAATGTACAAAGGTCACACAGGCGATCTCAAAGTAATTGAATCAGCTTATAAAACCGAATGCCAAGCGCAGGGAGTAGGTTTTCAACGCATTAAAATAATGTCTCGTAGCGCCAGCGAAGAAGAACATCGCCAGGTATATCAAGTAGCAGATATTATGCTTGATTCTTATCCTTACAATGGTGGAACTCATAACTTAGAAGCATTGTGGTTTAATTTGCCAGTAGTTACGAAAAGCGGCGAAACATATCTTTCGAGAATGGGTTACTCTTTCCTGAAAACCCTCTCTCTGAACGAATGTATTACTAACAGTTGGGATGAGTATATTGAGAAGGGAATTAAATTAGGGAAAGACCAAGGATTTCGGCAATCAATTAAGGAAAAGTTGCTACAATCTAAACAACCGGAAACTCTCTCACCTTTGTGGAATCCGCAAAAGTTTGCCCAAGATATGTACAAGGTTTTTGAGCAATTATTGGCAGAAAAATTGGGTAATAAGTGATGAAAAATCAAGAACAACAGCATCCTTTATATAAAGGCGATCGCGAAATTGTCGATCGGCTATTACAAACCGATCCAACTGATTACAATATGGCAGAATTAGCCCGTCTAAAAATCCGTTATCGTGGTTTTCCCGGCGCTAAAGATATTCAAACCGACTTAGAAAAAGTATTACAAAAATGGCAAATGGATGAAGAACAACTTTTTGTCACAACTCGTCAAATTCATGCTAAAGGATTAGTTTATAAAACTCGTGATAATGATAGTGAAGATTGGGCTTAATGGAAAAGTTATAGCAATCCTAAATCAATTATAAAAATGTCTTCTTCTCTTTCTTAGCCCCCCTTAATAAGGGGGGTTGGGGGGATCTAAACTTAGTAATCACAGCGTTAGATCCCCCCCTTACTCAAGGGGGGGAACTCCGAAAGAATTAATAATACCAAATCCGGCTTAGCTACCCCCGTTATCTTCTTGGGTTTCTTTCTTCTTCTTTCTTCGTGCTACGCACACGCTACGCGAACGTGATTCAAAAAAAGTAATCAAACAGGATTAAGTATAAAGGGGGTATTTAACCCGGATTTGGTATAACTAGCAACTTACGTTATTACTGAGATAAGAGTACCACGAGGCGGAGCCTCTATTTCTCGTTCCCAGGTTCAACCTGGGAACGAGGTCTTGGGAGGTTCTACCTCCTTTCTTTGCAAAATCTGAGTATTACAACGAAGTAACGCACATTCTAACTGTTCGTTGTGAGGACTTTAGTACTTCTTGAAGACAAAGGAACGACTGTTAGCGATAGCGGCGCGTTAGCGCTGTCGTTACAACGGATTAGTTAATTATTACTGTGGGATGATTTTTGAATTAAAGGTTTTCCATCTTTTCTACTAGCTGTAGTTTCTGGTATCGCAACATTCGGCTTGTTTTCAGTGGTAAAATTATCAGTAGGAGAGTGACCTATATTATTAGGTATTGGTAAATTTGTTGCTTCTTTCATTGGTTGTAAAAATTGGGCTACTTCCACTTGTTGTTCTAACTGTTCGGTAGAAGAAACTAAACCACTTAATCCATTAATCAAATTACGGAGATTTTGGCGGATTTTAGGATCGCCGATTAATTCATCTAAATCAGAGGTAATTTTTTGGGCATTTTGAAATGTTACTCTTGCTGAATCTAAGGTTTGTTGGATTGATAAAATAACTGTGGGGTCGTTTAAAGAGTTAGAAACTTTGCGTAAATTAGCTGATGCTTCTACCGCATTAGCAGAGAGGGTTTCTAAGTTTTGAATTATTTGTCCTTGGGCAATGCGATCGATCGCCGGACTCAATTTCCGCACAGAAACGCGCAAATCATCACTCGTTTGCTTCAAATTATTCAAAGTCACAACTAGCGCCCCTTGATTATTAGTAATTAAACTATTTAAATTACTCACTAAACCATTAACTTTACCAGTTGTAGACCTAAATTCGTCTAAAGTTCTATTCACTCTTCCAGTTGTTTGAGTAAAGGAAGAACCGAGTTGATTAGTAGTTACAGTAATTTGGTCAGCAGTTCGACCAATTCTATTAGCTGTCACGCCAAATTGATTAGAAACTTTGTCAGCAGTCACACCGACTCGATCGGTAGTTACATTTAATTTATCGGCAGTTACACTCAGTTTATCTGCTG
Organism: [Phormidium] sp. LEGE 05292; assembly: GCF_015207735.1. Lineage (GTDB taxonomy): Bacteria > Cyanobacteriota > Cyanobacteriia > Cyanobacteriales > Aerosakkonemataceae > Floridanema. Next base: position 16,138 of record NZ_JADEWG010000035.1, on the reverse strand, counting down.
TTACACCGAATTTATCTACAGTGCGACTAATAGAATTACTGGCATTGGAAATAGTTCCTAAATTTTGCCTCACTGATTGAGTTAACCCTGATAAATCACGAGTTAAAGTAACAACTCCTTCCGCTGCCTTTGAGGTATTACTAAGGGCTGAATTAATATTGTTAAAAAATTGCGGATCGGTGTAAATATTAGTGAATTTAACAGCAGCATTAATTAATTGATCGATACTAGCACCTGTTTGTCCTGCTAAACGATCGTTGTTACAAATAATTAGTTGTTGATTACAATTTTGGTCGAATGGGTTAACATTTTTCACATCAGCAATTACTTCTCTATTAGGAATAATATCAATACTATTTTCTCCTATTAAACCTGACTGTTGTGCCTCCACTCTAACATCACGAGGAATAGCTAAATCTGGTTCAGTAATTTGTACTAATACATCTACACCATTAACTTTTGGATCAATTCCTACAACTCTACCAACTGTGACACCACGATAGCGCACAGGTGTTCCTATTTGCATTCCTCCGGCATTTTCAAAAGTGACAGTAAACTGATAGTTACGTCTGCCAAAATAGATACCTTGTAACCACAAAAGTAAGCCAGCAAACAACCCTATTCCTAAAAATAATAATAAGCCTACCGAACCTTCTCTCATAGTACGCGATCGCATATTTCCTCTTCAACTTTCTTGCAAATTTTTCATCAACTAGCTATTTGAATAGGCCCTTCTACACTACCGCTGAAAAATTGCCGCATTATCGGATCGTCGGTAATGTCAATATCATCAACTGCACCCTCCCATTTCACTTTACCTTGATAAAGAAACACAATCCGGTCACTAGTGCGGCGAATAGTACTATCTTGGTGGGTGACGATCGCGTAAGTGCTACAACCTCCTGTTTTTGCTTTTAAATCTCGAATCAAATCTTCAATGATAGTAGAAGCGATCGGATCTAAACCTGCTGTAGGTTCATCGTACAACAAAACTTCGGCATTATCCTTTGGATTGTCTGGATTTGACATAATTGCCCGCGCAAAACTCACCCTTTTTCGCATTCCACCGGATAATTCTGCGGGATAGCGATCGCCTATTCCAGGCAATCCTACCATCTCCAATTTTTCTTCCACAAGTTCCCTAATTCTTTGCCGTGACAATTTAGAATGTTGATACAGTAAAAAACCCACATTTTCTTCTACTGTCAAAGAATCAAACAAGGCAGCTTGCTGAAAAACTAAACCAATTCCTACCGGATTTTCTCCATCTTCAATTAACCCTTCTCGCCGTTCTCCCCGAATATAAATTTCCCCCGCATCAGGTGCAAGTAATCCGGCAATTATTCGCAGAATCGTTGATTTTCCCGTACCAGAAGGGCCAATAATACCTAAAGCTTCACCTTGATAAATTGTCAGATCAACTTCGTCCAAAACCTTATTGTTACCAAAAGTTTTAGAAACTCCTTTTAATTCAATTATTGGTTCAGCCATAGAAGTTTTGACTTAATACAATATAGTATTATTTTACCCTGTTATATTGGTATAATTTATTGATGCTACCAATGTAGAGACGTTTAATGAAACGTCTCTACTGTAAAAATTTTAGCAATAGATATTACAAATCATCTTCTCGACCCATAACATCTTGCAACAATGGCGAAAGTTGTTCATTTAACCAACCACTGCGAATCAATTCTGCATAAGTATCCGCCTCAATATCTAACAGTTTATCGCGCACTTGTTCATTAACTGTTTCTCTCAATTGGGGATTTTCTGCTACCATTTGGTAAGTCTCTTCTTCCAGAGATTTTAATTGACCTTCTACTAGTTCTGCTTGGTAACTGAAAAATTCTGGATCGACTTGGCGGAAATCTTCCCCCTCATCAAGAAATTTCATTACTCTGGTTAAAGCAATGCGACGCGCCACCATTTCCGAGTATTCCTGCTGCAATTTGCGATCGCCAATTAAATCCAATTTTTCCAAAAGAAACTTAGTAGTTAAACCTTGCACCAATAAAGTAAATAAAACCACACCAAAGACAATATCAGTAATCTCCTCCCTACCAACCAAAGCAACTGGTAAACTCAAAGCCAAAGCAATAGAAACCGAACCCCTTAAACCTCCCCACCAAAGCACCAATTGTTCTTGCCAACTGACATCAACTTTAGTAAGCGAATTGCTGATAAATCCCAGGAGAAAAATTGCCACAATTCGAGTTAATAATACTGCCCCAATCGCCAAGACAATCAATCCAAAATGTTCTGCTAAACTATCATAACGGACTTGATCTCCAATCAATAAAAAGACAATTGAATTCACAAAGAAAGCCAAAAAATCCCAAAATTCAGTTACTAGCAATCTAGTACGGGGATTCATGCCAATTCGTGACCCAAAATTACCCAAAATTAAAGCAACAGTCACCACACCAATTACCCCGGAACCACCCAATTTTTCAGTAATTAAATAAGTTCCATAAGCAGCAACTAAAGTCAAAGACTGTTCCACCAAAGGCAAATCAAACCGTTGAGTTAAATAAGAAATTCCAAACCCAATTAAACTGCCAACCCCAACTCCAACCCCAACAAAAACAAAAAATCGAGCCACACTTACAGGCAAATCGAATTGTTCAATTCCCAAAGGAATTCCGACTAACAAACTAAAGGCAACCACTGCCACACCATCATTAAATAAACTCTCTCCTTCCATGATGGTTTTTAACTTTTTTCCGGCACCTAATTCCTTAAACAAGGCAATTACAGAAACCGGATCGGTTGCTGCTAAAGTAGCCCCAGCTAATAAAGCAGTTGCTAAAGGAATCGCCGCCAATTGATTGAGTGCCAAACCAATGCCAACAACCGAAATCATTACGCCAAAAATTGCGTAAAGCACAACCGTAACCCAATTTTCCCGCAAGTCTCGCCACTTCAAATTCCAAGCAGCTTCAAATAATAAAGGTGGCAAGAAAATTTCTAAAATTAAGCCTGGAGAAAGGTTGACTAATCGCACATCTACAAATGCTAAAAATAACCCAACAATCACTAATAATAATGTGTAGGGAATTTGCCGAAACCAGCTAAAAACTCGCGATAATGTAGCGACGCTTAAAGAAACTGAAAGTACTAAAAGAAACTGTTCCAGATTTTGTTCAATAGCTGATTGTCCAACGTTTTCTATTGCCATGAAACAATGTCCTATAGAAAGTGTAGTATTGAAAGGTTGTACCCAGATTCAGGATCGGAAAGCTACTTCTATGCCAAATATTACTCAGTTATTATCAGAGATTCAGCAAGAAGCCGAAAGTGCTTCTTTTCCCATTGATGAACCAGTTTATCTCGCGGCGGGATTAAATCCAACCCAACCTATTCTCTACGGTGGTAATCTAAATAGTCAACTATGCTTTTTTGCAAGGGATTTGGGTAAAGATGAAGTTCATGCCAGTCAACCACTAATTGGGGCTGCTGGCAAGCTTGTGCGTAGTGGTTTATACCGTGCTATTACACAACAAACACCAACAAAATCTACTGATTTACAAGTAGTTTTAGATCATGTTTTGCTGACTAATACTGTTCCATATAAACCAATTGGAAATAAAGCATATAGTCAAGCAGTAAAAAAAAGATTTCGCCCTTTTATTGAGCGGTTGTTAGTTTTACACTGGCAAGGAAATAAAATTATTACTTTAGGCAATGAAGCTTTTGATTGGTTTACGCCATACACTGAAAAAGGAGTTTTACAAGAGTTTTTTAAAAGAAGCGATCGCTATTCCGCCAGCATCGAAATCACGATTGTCGCCAAAGATAATACCGGAAATTTGCACAAAAAGCCAGTAACATTGATGCCCTTACCCCATCCTTCCCCATTAAATCAAAAATATTATTCCCAGTTTCCCCAACTGCTGCAAGACAGACTTGCAAAAGTTCTGAGTTTGTAGGGGCGGGTTTAGCAGAAAATTCTGTGAACACAACAGAAGAGTTGACAACAAAACCCGCCCTAGAGAGAGTTTTGAGTTTTGAGTTAAGGAGAAAGTTCTGAGTTTTAAGTTTGCCCCCCATCTCCCCATCTCCTCTGCGCCTAATGCCTTTAGGTTAAACTAGGCAACTTCCCTGGGGTTTGATCCACCAAATCAGTAATCAGGGAAATTAGTTGAGTAGGATCGATCGGTTTAGCCAGATGCGCTTGAAAGCCTACGGAGAAAGCAGCTTGCCGATCCTCTTCTCTAGCATAAGCAGTTACAGCGATCGCTAAAATTTTCCCACCTTGTTGAGGTTTCAAAGAACGCACCTGTCGTAAAAGAGTATAGCCATCCTCACCAGGCATCCCAATATCGCTAATCAGCAGATCGAATTGATTAGCCGAACTTGTTAAAGTGGAAAGACCTTCACTAGCTGATGCTGCAACCACAGCCTCGGCTCCACATTCTTGTAGAATTGAGAGCAACAACAGACGAGCATCTGCATCATCATCAATGATTAAAATCCGCAGCCCATTTAGTTTAGCTGCACTGCTGAACGAGTCAAGATTAGCAACCTCACGAGGAAGCTGAGTTTGTTTAAGTTCCGGTTTTGGCGTTAGTAACGGTAACTTGATGGTGAATGTTGCCCCCTTACCTTCACCTGCACTATCAGCAGACACACTACCAGAGTGTAAATCAACTAAATGTCGCACGATCGCTAAACCCAAACCTAAGCCACCATGAGTTCGCGTAATCGAACTATCTGCTTGACGAAATCGATCGAACACATAAGGGAGAAATTCCGGTTTAATCCCTTGTCCAGAGTCGCGGACAGTGATTTGAGCAAATTGCTTGCCAGTGTCTTGTGCTACGTCAGAACTCGAATTATGATGACTGTGCAATGATAATTGCACCTCCACTCTTCCGCCAGATGGCGTGAACTTAACCGCATTATTTAATAGATTGCCCACAACTTGTTGCAAGCGTTCTGAATCACCCAAAACTTTTCCCAGTGTCGAATCTAAACTGACTTGCAATTGAATATTTTTCGCCTCCGCTGTTGGGCGAACAGTTTCCACAGCCGTTTCAATTACCGGAAACAATTCCAAAGGGCGGAGAGTCAGGCGGAGTTTTCCTTGAAGAATCCGAGATACATCGAGCAAATCTTCAATTAATCTAGCTTGTGTTCTAGCATTACGTTCAACAGTTTCTAAAGCACGGGCGGTGGTAGCTGGGTCAAATTTTCGATTACGAAGTAAGCTCAACCAACCGATGATAGCATTGAGAGGCGATCGCAATTCGTGCGACAACATCGCCAAAAATTCATCTTTGATGCGGTTAGCTTCCAGGGATTTTTGATAGAGTCGGGCATTATCGATCGCCAACGCTGCACGATCGGCTAAATCTTGCAAAAATATTTCATCATCAAGAGTGTAAGGTCGATCCGGTGTTTCTCGAATCAAACTCAAACTACCAATATTTCTATTTCGCACCTGAAGCGGCACGATCATCAAGCTGTTAATCTTCAGTTGCCCTAAATAATATTCTGTTGTCATCAAATCCCGCAATTCTACAACTGTGGGATTTGGTAAAAACAACGATTGCTGAAATTGTAAAACTTGAGCCGAAAAACCTTCATTCACCCTTAATGGAGAAACATCAGCTAGTTGCTGCAACGAAGCGATCGTCTCAGAATTATGATGATAAATTGCTCGAATCTGAAGCCACTGTCCATCATCAGAAATTAATTGCAGAATGCAAACCTCACCAATCAGTTCCCCAATTTGGCTGCAAACTGTATCTAGCAAAGTGGGAAAATCCAGAATTGTTTCCGCAAAGATTCGGGATGTTTCCGCCAGCATTTGCAAGCGGTTCATATAATTAACTAATCGCTCTTCTGCGTATTGGCGGGCACTTCGTTCCTCCGCCTCCTTCAGCGCCCGTTGTACAGAAGGTACTAACCGTTCCAATCGTTGTTTGAGGACATAATCAGTTGCGCCACTTTTGACCATTTCCACCGCCACGTCTTCCCCCAATGTCCCAGAAACAAAAATAAAAGGGAGATCGGGACACTCCACACGGGCAATTTTCAGGGCAGAAAAGCCATCAAAACCAGGTAGCGAGTAGTCTGCCAAAATCAAATCTAAACCATGCTCTGCGATCGCCACCACAAAATCATCTCTAGTTTGCACCCGAACTAGTTCAAAATCCAGCCCTCCCTCCAGCAAAACTGCTTGGATTAAATCAGCATCGATCGCACTATCTTCTAGCAATAAAAAACGCAGCATGGTCATTCCATCCTATTCTTGCGTCACAGGGCGAACTGGGGGGAGAGCCCCTGGAGGTGGTTGATTCACCACCGCCCAAAACAACCCCAGTTCCTTAATCGCTTCCACAAATTCATGAAAATCCACAGGTTTTACTACATAAGCATTAGTGTTGAGATTGTAGCTATTAACTAAATCCTTTTCTTCCCGTGAAGAAGTCAAAACTACTACAGGTATCGCTTTGAGTTCCGGGTCAGATTTTAATTTAGCTAGTACCTCTAACCCATCAACTTTAGGCAATTTCAAATCCAACAGCACCACACCGGGATGCCCTTCTCGACGTAATCGGTAAATGCCACGCCGATACAGGTAATCGAGAGCTTCTGCTCCATCTCGTGTCACGATCACTTCATTAGCTAAAGAGTTTTCTGCCAAAGCTGCCAGAATTAACTCAATATCTCTACTGCTATCTTCTACTAATAAAATCCGCTTTAGTTCCATCTCACCTCGCTAATCGGCGTTTTGGGTAAAGAAAAGTAAAAAGCAGCACCGCGATCGAGTTCTGCTTGAACCCAAACATTTCCCCCATGCCGATGAATAATCCGTTGCACATTTGCCAAACCGATGCCCGTGCCTTCAAATTGTTCATTTCTATGCAGCCGTTGAAACACGCCAAACAGTTTATTAACGTACTGCATATCGAACCCCACACCGTTATCTCGCACACAGACGATCGTCTCATCCTCAGTACTGGTGCTATTAATCTGGATGATTGCCTGACTGCGGGGACGAGTATATTTCACAGCATTTTCCACCAGATTTCGCAACACCAATCGCATCATTGTCGGGTCGGCTTGAACGATCGGCAATGGGTCAATTTGCCAATCGATGTTCCTGCCATTCAAATCTTGCTGCATATCTCGCTGCACCTCCTGCAACAACTGGTAGAGATCGAGGGTTGTCAGGCGCATCTCGGTTCGACCCATGCGAGAGAATGATAGCAAATCATCCACTAACTTGCCTGCCTCTTTGGTAGTGTCAGAAATAGTTTTCAGGTAATGGCGGCTAGTTTGATCCAGTGCTGGGGAAGTGCCCACCCGTTTTTGCAGCAAATCAACAAACCCATTAATGTGTCGTAGGGGGGCGCGTAAGTCGTGAGATACGGAGTAAGAAAAGGCTTCTAGTTCCTTGTTTGTTGCTTGCAGTTGTTCGGTGCGTTTTCTAACGCGAAATTCTAGTTCTTCGTTCAGATGGCGAATCCGATCTTCTGCTTGTTTGCGATCGTCAATATCAATACAAGAACCGATAAAACCGAGAAATTCGCCATCTGGGGTAAAACGCGGAATCCCACGATCGAATACCCAGCGATACTCACCATCAAAGCGCCGCAAACGATACTCAATTTTAAATTCCTGACGCGCATCAAAAGAACTGGTGTAAATATGTAAACAACGCTGCAAATCTTCAGCATGAATGTTCTCAACCCAACCGTTGCCCAATTCTTGCTCCATTGTGCGTCCAGTAAAATCTAACCAAGCTTTATTGAAATAATTGCAGAGTTTACTGGGATCTGACATCCAGATCATTACCGGAGCGGTATCTGCCAGATGACGGAAACGAGCTTCACTTTCTCGCAAGGCAGCCTCGGCTCGCTTTTGTTCGGTAATATCCATCGACATTCCCGCCATGAGTCGTTTGCCAGCCGAGTTTTGCAAGGGAAATTTTAAGGATATATAGTAATGTTCTCCGTCTTCGAGCGGCACTATTTCGATCGCTTGTCGGATTTCGCCTTCCATCAACACTTGCAAATCATTGTCTCGCCATTGCTGGGCTGCTGCTGCCGGAAAAAAATCAAAATCGGTTTTGCCTAACCATTCGTTGCGCGATCGACCAAACGACTTTTCAATTAATGGATTAACGTAAACATACTTTCCTGATTCATCTTTGATGAAAGCTGTTACCGGACTGTACTGCATAAAGCACTCAAACAGTTCCTGGCTTTCTCGCAACGCAACTTCCGCTTGCTTGCGTTCCGTAATATCAAACGCCGCACAGCCGATCCCTACGATCTGCTTTCCCTGCTTTAGCGGTTCGATCGACAAGTCATACCATTTTTGCCGACCATTTACAGTTAACCTTACTTCCTGTCTAGCAAAGATTCCCGATTCAATTACCTGCCTTTTGCTGATTAGTAATGTTTCTGCTTCCGCAGCGGGAAACAAGTCATTATCTGTTTTACCTAATATATCTTCCGACAAATTCAACCCTTGGGGATTGTAAATCCACTGATAGCGCAGATCGAGGTCTTGATGAAATAATGCGATCGACGGGTTACTCAGCGCCAACCGAAATCGTTCTTCACTCTGGCGAGTTTTGTGCAAATTCTTTTCCAGCCGCTCTTTCGCCGTCCGCAACTCCGAACTGAGGAAATTAATCAGCACTGCGACCAGTATAAACGACCCAATCTGTACAATACCTCCGAAACTAGCCATCTCCAGCGAGTAGACTGGGGGAATAAAAAAATACTTAATGACTATAGTTGCCAGCCCTATTGATATTAGACCCGCAATCATGCCACCCGACCAAGCAGTAATCGCCACCGCTGCGTAGAAAAAAGCAAAAATAGTCGCTTGCAATAGCGATCGCAGCGGAAAAGTCAGCAGCAGCGCCACTGCCACACAGATTAATGGCACTGTATAAGTTTTTAGCCAAGGGGATGTTTTTAGTCCCATGAATCGGCTCATTTAGCGGAAGCGTTAAAGATGTGATTTTACTTACCATAAGACGGAAGAAATTCTCTAAGCATTCCTCCTAAGAGGTATATTTAGAGGTACTAACTCAAGTTGCTAGTTACAAGTCTGACTCTTTCTTAGCCCCCCTTAATAAGGGGGGTTGGGGGGATCAAAACCTAGTAATCACAGCCGAAGATTTCCCCTAACCCCCCTTTTGATCCCCCCTTTTGATCCCCCCTTAATAAGGGGGGAACCAGCGGAAGCTTCGCTATTAACTTTACGGGGGGAACTCCGAAAGAATTAATAACTAGCAACTTGCGTAAACTAGCGATCTAACGTACTGGACAAAATGCGTATTCCGTTAAGCTACGCTGTAACAAAAGATTTATTCCTCCTACTATTAAATAAAACCTTGTTAAACTCATGTTCACTCACATCAAAGCTCTTGACTGGCTAGAACTGAAATCAGTTGTAGTTCAAAGCCCTTTAGTAGTATCCCCCGATACAACGATTTTGGATGCGATACGCCTGATGGCACGTTACACGATCGCGCAAATCAACAGCGAACGATCTGCCAGTGCGATCGAATCCCAGGTTTCCGAAGCACATCTAGAGGCGCAGTCAAGTTGCGTGGTGGTAGTGGAAAACGATTTGGTAGTTGGAATTATCACTACCTCAGATGTAAAAATACTGAGAAATCAGCAGCAACCCCTCGATCGCTTGCTGGTGCGACAGGTGATGACCCATCCCGTAATCGCCTTGCGCGAAGAAGCTTTCACCGATTTAGGTTCGGCAATTAATCTGCTCCTAGAACACGACATTGACCATTTGCCCATTCTCGATCGGCAAGATCGGTTAGTCGGAATTGTTACATCAGAAAGTTTGCTGCCCGCCCTCAACCCTCTGGAACTCTACAAACAGGGGCAGGTTTTGCAGCAAAAATTGCAGTCCTTGGAGGCAGAAAATTCGATATTACTAGAAAGTCATACCGCTGAGCTAGAGCGGGGGGTAGAAGCCCGGACAGCCGCCCTTCAGACTAAGAGAGAACGGGAAAAATTAGTCGCTCAGATAGCCAAGCGGATTCGTGACTCCCTTAAGCTGCAAGAAATTTTAGACGTTTGCGTGGCTGAAGTACGGGCGTTTTTGGAGTGCGATCGAGCATTAATTTACCAGTTCCTACCCGACAGGAGCGGCATCATTATTGCCGAATCTGTTATTGGTGGCTGGTCTTCTACACTGGGCAACCACGTCCAAGATTGTTACTGTGGGCAGAGAATTGCCACGTACTACAACTGCGAGCAACCGATCGTAGTTAACAATATTTACACCGCAGACTATAGCGACTGTCACATCCAATTGTTGGAATCCTATCAAATCAAAGCAAATTTGATAGTTCCGATTTGGGTAGCGGGGCAGTTGTGGGGTCTATTGGTGGGACATCAATGTGGTGAGTATCGAGATTGGCAGCAAGATGATATAACCCTATTGCAGAATATCTCAGTGCAATTGGCGATCGCCATCCACCAAGCCACCACCCACCAACAGTTGCAGCAAGAACTAATCGAACGACAAGTGGCAGAGCAACGCTATGCTTCCCTGACAGAAGCGGCTTTAGTAGGGATTTTTCGCGTCGATGCTGAGGGTAACTGCATCTATGTCAACAATCGTTACTGTGAGATTACCGGACTCACAAGAGAAACCGCCTTTGGCAAGGAATGGCAAAAAGCACTGCATCCCGAAGATCGTGACCTGGTAATGACTGAATGTTATCAATCCGTTCAGGAAAATCGCCCCTTTCAACTGGAATATCGCTTTCTACATCCCGACGGTACGGTGAGGTGGGTGTATGGACAGTCTGTTCCAGAACGAGATACTAATGGGCCGATCGTCGGTCATGTGGGTAACATTACCGACATTACCGAATGCAAACGCGCTGAAACTGCCCTCAAGAAAGCCGAAAACCAATATCGGGAAGCTCAACGCATTGCCCACCTGGGATACTGGGAATACGATCTGACAACAAATACCTCCTCTTGGTCGGATGAAGTCTTTCGGATCTTTGGGATGGAACGCCAAACATTGGCACCTAATTACCTGCAATTTTTTAACTTAGTACACCCTGACGATCGGGAAATGGTCAAACAATCCTATATCCGACACCTGTACGATGGCACTCCCTACAACGTTGTCCATCGCTATTTAATGCCCGATGGTCAGCTCAAGTATGTACAACAAGAGTGCGAAACCATTTATGCTGCGGACGGTACGCCAATTTTATCTCAGGGAACAGTGCAAGATATCACGAGTCAGCAGTTGGCACAGGTGGAATTAGAACGCTTGAACGCCAAGCTAGAAGCAATAGTTGCAGAACGCACCCAAAAACTGTGGCAAGTCAACAACTTGCAATGTGCCATCCTCAATAGTACTGATTATGCCATCATCTCCACTGACTTAACTGGCACAATTAAGACTTTTAATGCTGGTGCCGAACGAATGCTAGGCTACAGAGCAAAAGAAGTAGTGGGTAAACTGAACCCTTCAATCTTCCACGATCGCGAAGAATTGAGCCAGAAAGCAGCGGTACTTTCAGTGGAACTGGGGCAGAACATCGCCCCAGACTTAGAGGTTGTTGTCGGCAAAGCCCGTCAAGGCATTGTCAACGAAGCAGAATGGACTCATATCCGCAAAGATGGCTCTCGTTTTCCCGTGTTGCTATCCATTACCGCGCTCAAAAATGTCCATCGGGAAATTATCGGCTTTTTAGGCATTGCCAAAGACATTAGTGAGCAAAAACAAAGTGAAATTGAACGGCAGCAGTTATTTCAAGAACTATCGGCTTTCAAACTTGCCCTCGATCAATCTGCCATTGTCTCGATCGTCAATACTCAAGGAGCGATTCAATACGTTAACGATCGCTTCTGCGAAACCTTTGGCTACTCTTGCGAGCAACTCATCGGTCAAAATCATACCATTGTCGCCTCTGGCTGCCATTCCCCCAGCTATATCCAAGAACTCTGGGATACCATTACCAGAGGTGAGATTTGGCGCGGGGAAATTTGCTATCAAGCGAAGAACGGTAGCTTATACTGGTTTGTCAGCACCATCGTCCCCTTTTTGGATGAACAAGGACAACCTTTTCAGTATCTAGGTATTCACTTTGACATAACCGCTCGCAAGCTTGTCAAAGCAAAACTCAGGCAGGAAAATTCCTTCCGGCAACAAATTCTGGAAAATATGGCGGAAGGGCTGTGTGTTTGTCATGATATTGCAGAGTTTCCCTTTGTCCGCTTCACGGTTTGGAATCCGCAAATGCTAGCGATTACGGGCTACAGTTTAGAAGAAATTAACTATTTGGGCTGGTATCAAATTCTTTACCCCAACTTAGAGGTGCAAGCTCAAGCGATCGCCCGTATGGAAAGAATGCGACAAGGAGATCGGCTGATTGCTGAGGAATGGGAAATCCTGCGAAAAGATGGGTACAAACGGACGATCGCAATTTCCACCTCTACCCTATCAAGTAACGATGGACAGACTCATACACTGGCGCTGATTCAAGACATTACCGATCGCATTGCCGCCGAAAAGCTTTTACAAAACCGAGAAGCCCGCTATCATGGTTTGCTGGAAGCAGCCAGCGATGCCATTATGTTGACCGATGAGCAAGGCAATCTCATAGAGGTCAACCATAAAGCAGAAGAACTTTTGGGCTACACCCCCGCAGAACTTACCTCAATGCACTTTACCAAACTGCACCGCTTTGAAGAATTGCCCCGGCTCGTCACCGCATTTGAGGAACTAACCGATTGTAAGTCTCGCCAAGTATTTGATATTAATTTCCGCTGCAAAGATGGTCATCTTGTTCCCGCTGATGTTTCCGCTTCATTAATTGAGATTCAGGGGGAAAAAATTATCCAGTATATTTTCCGTGATATTACCGATCGTAAACGCGCAGAAGCCGCTCTGCAAGCAAGTGAAACCCGTTTCCGGCGAGTATTTGACTCCAACATGATTGGGATGATGTTCACTGACTTTAGCGGCGTGATTACGGAAGCGAACGATCGCTTTTTGGAGATGCTGGGCTACAGCAGAGAAGAACTCGAAGCCAATCAAGTCAACTGGGCAGTGATGACTCCACCCGAATACCATCTATCGGATCTGAAAGTGATTGAAGATTTGAAGCGCGATGGTGTCCTCACTCCTATGGAAAAAGCCTACTATCACAAGGATGGGCACCAAGTTCCAGTCATAATGGGGGCTGCTTTGCTCGATTCTGAGGAGAATGGTAATTGTGTTGCTTTGGTGCTGGATATCAGCGATCGTAAACGCGCAGAAGCAGCCCTGCAAGAAAGTGAAACCCGTTTCCGGCGAGTGTTTGAATCAAATATTGTCGGGATGATCTTTACTGACTTTAGCGGCGTGATTACAGAAGCGAACGATCGCTTTTTGGAGATGCTGGGCTACAGCAGAGAAGACTTGAAAGCCAATCTGGTCAACTGGGCAACTATGACTCCGCCGGAATACCATCAGCTCGATCTCGATCAGATGGAAAGACTGTTGCGCGATCGTACCCTCAATCCTGTAGAAAAAGCCTACTATCACAAGGATGGACACCAAGTTCCAGTCTTAATTGGGGCTGCCTTGCTCGACCCTGAAGATAATGGCAGTTGTGTTTGTGTAGTGCTGGATATCAGCAATCTCAAACGCACTGAAATTGCCCTGCGGGAATCGCAACAATTCTTGCAAACTGTCCTAGATAGTTTTCCCCAAGCGGTATTTTGGAAAGACCGAAACTCCGTCTTTTTGGGATGCAACCAAGTATATGCCGAAGTATCAGGGTTGGCATCGCCCTCAGAAGTTGTCGGTAAAACTGACTTTGATTTTTCCTTCACTGAAGCTGAAGTCACAGGCTTTGTTGCCGACGATCGACAAGTGATGGAATCTGGGGTCGCCAAACTCGGCATTGAAGAAGTGATTACCCTGTCCACAGGAGAACAGCGATGCCTAGAAACCAATAAAATTCCCCTGCGAGATTTAGCAGGCAATGCGATCGCTGTAGTCGGGACTTTTCAAGATATTACCGAACGTAAACTTGCCGAACTTGCCCTTGCCCAATACACATCAGAGATAGAAGACCTCTACAACAATGCTCCTTGCGGCTACCATTCCCTCGATCCAGAGGGGCGATTTATCCGGGTAAATGAAACAGAACTGAAGTTATTAGGCTACAGCCGTGAGGAAATAATTGGCAACCCTGTAATCCACTTTTTCACCGAAGCCAGTCGTGAGGCTTTCAGGAAAAACTTCCCAGTCTTCCAGGCACAGGGTTGGGTGAAAAATATGGAATTCGAGATGATCTGCAAAGATGGTACTATCCTGCCTGTGATGATTAGTGCTACAGCGGTGAATGATTCTCAAGGCCAGTATTTGTATAGCCGGACAACCCTGGTAGACATCCGCGATCGCAAACAAGCCGAACAAAAAATCCGCGCCCTAGCTGAGAGAGAAGCCTTACTCCGGGAAATTACCCAGCGGATTCGCCGCTCTCTAGATTTACACACCATTTTTAACACAGCCGTTCAGGAAATTCGATACTTCTTGAGGGCCGATCGAGTGACCATTTTCCAGTTCGATCCTGACTCTGGCTGTGATGATGGTGAGTTCGTCTCTGAATCTGTCAGCGCAGGATTTATGTCAGTGCTAGAGATCAAAGTTCATGACCACTGTTTCGGGGAACGGTTTGCTCCTCTTTATCAACAAGGTCGATTTCAAGCCATTGATAATATTGACAATGCTAATTTAAAAGACTGTCATCGGGCTGTTTTGTCACAGTTTCAGATCCGGGCACAACTGATCCTGCCCTTGCTCAAAAAAGATAAATTATGGGGCTTGCTTTGCATCCATCAATGTTCCAGCCCTCGGCAGTGGCAACCGACTGAAATTAGCTTTACCCAAGAAATCGCTAATCAGTTAACGATCGCCATTCACCAAGCTAGCCTCTACGAACGGATACAATCGGAATTGATAATTCGTAAGCAAGCAGAAACGGCATTGGAATTACAACTACAACAGCAGCAAACCTTGGGTGCGATTACCCAACAAATTCGCCAATCCCTGAATATAGAAGAGATTCTGGCTCTGGTAACTCAGCAAGTCAAAGATTTGCTCAAGACCGATCGCGTCATCGTGTTCCGGCTATTTCCCGACGGCAGAAGTCAAATCATCGCCGAAGCCGTAGACAGTGAGTTTGTAGCCCTCAAAGACCGTCATTGGAGCAACGAAACCTGGCCTCAGGACATTCTCGACTGCTACTGGCAAGGCCAACCCCGCATCGTCCCCGACGTAACGAACGATACCTGGACACATTGTTTAGTACCATACTCGCTCCAAGGTCAAATCCAATCGAAAATCGTCGCCCCAATTCTCCAAGAAATCCACAACAGCGAAACTCATCGTTGGGTAGCCCCAAGAAAAAACAACAAACTCTGGGGGATTCTAGTCGTCCATGCCTGTAGGGAAAAACGAGTTTGGCAAGAGTCGGAAGCTCAAATCTTACAACAAATTGCTAACCAATTAGCGATCGCTATTCAACAAGCCAACCTATTTGAACAACTACAACTGGAACTCACCTCTCGACAACTTGCCCAACAACAACTAGTCCAAAGCAACCAACAACTAGCCATCTCCAACCAAGAACTCGCCCGTGCTACCCGCCTCAAAGACGAATTCCTCGCCAACATGAGCCATGAACTCCGCACCCCGCTCAATTCCATCCTGGGTATGACCGAAGGGCTACAAGAGCAAATCTTTGGCAGCATCAACGAACAACAAATCAGAGCGTTAAAAACCATTGAATCTAGTGGCTCTCACTTGCTGGAGTTAATTAACGACATTCTCGATGTCGCCAAAATTGAATCCGGTCAACTACAGTTAGATTGCACCCCGACCTCCATAGCGTCACTATGCCAATCCAGTCTGACTTTTATCAAACAATTGGCGCTGAAAAAACACATCCAACTAGAAATAAAAATCCCACTCCATCTACCCGACTTATTATTGGATGAACGGCGCATCCGCCAAGTCTTAATCAACCTGCTCAACAATGCGGTCAAATTCACCCCGGAAGGCGGACACATCACCTTAGAAGTCAGCTTGATGACCCAACAGGGAGATGGGGAAAGAAGAGATG
>NZ_JADEWG010000295.1 GCF_015207735.1 [Phormidium] sp. LEGE 05292 | reverse complement strand
GGACTGGGGATTGGGGACTTGGATTTCTGAGGTTATTATCAGTTTATTAATGTTCCTTGTTTCCTGTTCCCTGTTCCCTGTTCCCTCCTCTCACCAAAACATTTTAAGTTAATAAAACCAAGTCTTCTCCCTGCATTACCTGATAAGTATTAAGCAAGTAATTCGGCTGAAACACAGTAATCAGATAACCCGCTACAATTAGTAACAACGAAGTAATTACAATTGGGATAGCAAAAGGTAAATAAAGTAAATGCAGAGGTTGTCTAATTAACATCCCGCTGAATCTTTCCCAGAAAGCTTGAAGTTTACTTTTTGTATCCAACATTAAAGTTGAGTAAGATTTTCCCGAAGTTGAAATAGCGGTTTTCAACAGAGATTTTTGCCAGAAATAATCATGACCCATGAGTAAAAAACGCCAGAAGAAATGGGAAATTCCCGATGGTGGTGCATGATTAGCCTTAGCTTGTGGATGTTGCCAAATTGTGTAACCTTCCTCAAGTAAGCGATAAGCATGAATCACGCAGTTGCCACGATACAAAGGGATGTCTAGGGGAATGGGATGTTTCAGAAAGAAATCTCTGCGAAAAGCAACATTATTCAAAAAGTATTGAGATGTTTTAGTTAAACTTTTTTTGTGGGAATATTGGGGAAAAATGTAGGTCAAAGCCATTGCTGTACCATAAGGCCCATTCCCCCTAGTGATTGTTTCTCCAGCTACGATTTGAATGTCATCCCCCTGAGTAAAGGAAGTCAGTAAATTTCTTAGCCAATCTTTTTGGTAGATGCAGTCAGAATCGCAGTAAACTACTATTTCCCCTGTAACTAGTTCCGCCCCCAGCATTTTGGCTTCGTAATAGCTAGTCTTGACGTTGGTGTAGTGAACTTTAATCCAAGGGTACTGTTGACAAAGCTGTTTGAGTAATTCAGGAGGAGTATCGCCACTTTCAATTAACAATACCTCGTTGGCTAAATGGGGGGAAATCTCCTGATTTGCTAGTGAGTTCAGAGACTTAGCTAAGTCCTTGGGATTAGCGTTCGCCAAATTTTCGGTTTCGAGGACGATCGAAAAACTAGGTAAATTCTGTATCAATGGTGTTTGTAAACCATCCATCAGGAAAATTCTCCGTAAGAAATAATTAGCAATTTATTATGAATATAATTTACTTTCTGCTGCGTTCCTCCTGGAAAATGGTCACTCTGGCTATTGTCACAGGTTTTTTAAGTGGTGCTAGTAGTGCTGGTTTAATAGCCTTAATAGGAAATGCTGTCAGTAACAATGGTCACTCTTCATCAGCAGTTATGGCTTGGGGATTTGTGGGTCTGGTGGTGCTAGTATTGCTGACGAGTATTTTCTCTCAAGTGGTGTTAATTAAGCTAGCCCAGGATGCCGTATTCCAAATGCAGTTGCGCTTGAGTCGGCAAATTCTGGCTTCGGAGTTGAGACAGTTGGAAAACTTAGGAACACCAAGATTGCTGGCAACTTTGACTGAGGATGTGCAGGCAATTTCTCAGGCAGTTTTTAGTTTACCTTTAATCTGCATTAATTTAGCGATCGTCGGCGGATGTTTACTTTATATTACTTGGCTGTCGCCGCAAGTTTTGCTGATGATTTTAGTGTTGTTAGTTATCGCCATCAGTAGTTCTAATTGGTTTTTCAAAAAAGGCAGACAAATACTAGCTTTAGCCCGTGAAGAACAGGATTTGCTCTTTAATGATTTTCGCACAATTTCCGAAGGAGTAAAGGAATTAAAGTTAAATTATCAACGTCGTCAAGATTTTTTAATCGAAGATTTAACGGTTACAGCGGCAAATTTTCGGCGGCACAATTTTCGCGGTTTGTCTTTGTTTGCAGTTCATGCTAGTTGGGGTAAATTAATCTTTTTCTTTGCTATTGGTGCGGTATTATTTTTACTACCAAATCTGATTGATATTAACCCGAAAACACTCACTGCTTATGTCTTAATTTTCACTTATTTAATTTCGCCAATGGACATAGTTGTGAATAAATTACCTTTATTAACTAAAGCAGATGTAGCTTTAAAAAAAATTGAGGTATTAGGTTTAGCTTTGGCTAGTTACGCGGAATCAGAAACAGCTACGCCTGTAATGGTTGAGCCTCCTAATCAAGGTTTAAAAGCGAATTGGCATTCTTTGGAATTGCAGGGAGTGACTCATGCTTATGGAAGCGATCGCGAAAATATAGACTTTACCCTTGGCCCGATCAATCTAAATTTTAACCCGGGAGAAATTGTCTTTCTGATTGGTGGTAATGGTAGCGGTAAATCTACTTTAGCTAAACTGATTACCGGACTTTATATTCCCGAATCTGGCAAAATTTGTTTAGACGATCGACCAATAAATCAACAAAATCGGGAATGGTATCGTCAGCATTTCTCGGTTATTTTTTCCGACTTTTACTTATTCGAGCGACTTTTAGGTTTTGCCAAATATAATCTTGATTCAGTAGCAGAATCATATTTGCGGCAACTGCAACTAGACCACAAAGTAACAGTGGAAAATGGTAAACTCTCCACCACTGCACTTTCCCAAGGTCAACGTAAAAGATTAGCACTGCTTACCGCTTATTTAGAAAATCGACCAATTTATCTTTTTGATGAATGGGCATCAGATCAAGACCCAATTTTTAAAGAATTATTTTACACGCAATTTTTACCTAAACTCCGAGATAAGGGTAAATTGGTGTTAGTAATTAGTCACGACGATCAATATTTTGAAGTTGGCGATCGGATTATCAAACTCGACTATGGCAGAGTTATTTATGATAGTGCCTTTGCCTGAAAAGGGGACTAGGGACTAGGGACTGGGGACTGGGGATAAGGAGGATTCAAAACTCAAAACTTGGAGCAGGATTTATGGATTTACATGATGAGCAGGATTAATCAAGAAATCTGGTAAATCACTCAAGTTGCTAGTTACAAGTCTGGGTCTTTCTTAGCCCCCCTAAAAGATCCCCCCTCCGCCCCCCTTAATAAGGGGGGAACCAGCGGAAGCTTCGCTATTAACA
>NZ_JADEWG010000294.1 GCF_015207735.1 [Phormidium] sp. LEGE 05292 | reverse complement strand
CCATCTCCCCATCCCCCCACCTCTTCTGCCCTCACCAGCCTAATAGTTGAGAAACTTTTGCTGGTAGGCAGACTGGATCGAAAGGTTTGGCGATCGCACCTACAACACTCATATCTTGCAAATGTTGGCGACTATACCAACTTGCTTTATGGGTAATTAACAAAATTGGGATTGATTGAGTTAAAGGATTCGCTTTCAATTTCTGAATAAATCTGGTGCTGTCTCTTTTTCCAGTGAAATTATCCATGATAATGGCATCAAGTTTTTGAGTTGGCAATAATGCTAATCCTTCTTCAAAAGAAGCCGCTGCTATCACATTCCAACCACCAATTTCGCTCAAGCACACTTGAAGCACTTCTCGCACGCTTGCTTCGTAATCAATGAGCAAAATCGATCTAGCACTACACATAAAATGCAAAAAGAATTTAACAGCTAAGGATGACTTCAGGGAACACTATAAACTTAAGTAGTTAGGATTTTAAAGCATCTTTCAGCATCTTTTGGATGGTTAAATACTGTTCTAGATCGGTTTGCACTTCATTTAGTAGTTGTTTAGCTACTCCGATCATCACTTGAGCAGAAACATAATCATTTTCTTGTAGTTTATTTACGGCTTGATTAAGGATATGAATTGTTTGTTGGACTTCAAAGGTTTTGGATGAGTCATTTCTAATTTCTGCCATTGGGTTGATTTCCTTCCTACAGTTTTAATTTAAGATTTGACTGGGTGTATAGTTTTCAAATTAAAGTAAAAAAGTAAGAAAGTTGTAAGGCTTTTTTGTAAAATTTTTGGCGATCGGTTCGCCCTTGCGGGGCATTGTGGTGCGGGAAGGTAACAGATATTTTTTGTCTTGTCAGAGTTTTATTTGGTAGTCAAGTTATTACCATTTCAGGATCTCCGCCACCTGATTCGAGACAGTAATCGGGTTGAAAGGTTTGATAATTAATCCTGTAACTCCCATTTCAGCAAAGCGACGACGATCGTTAGGTAAAACTTTTGCCGTCAACAGCACCACCGGGATGGTTCGAGTAGTTGAGTTAGCTTGCAACTGCTCAAAGACGGAAAATCCATCCATATCAGGCATTGACACATCCAGAAGAATAGCATCCCACTTACCAATTTTTACTTTTCGTAACCCTTCTTCACCTGAACTCGCTGTTTCAACTTGCCAACCTGCAAATTCTTCTAAGGAAACTTGAACCACATCTCGAATATCTTGTTCATCATCAATTATTAAGATATGTTTACTCATACTTCTTTACTCTTTATAGGTAACGTGAAATAGAATGTACTACCTTGACCTAAAGCACTTTCTACCCAGATTTTACCTCCGTGCTGTTGTACAATGCTTTTACAAATAGCTAATCCTAACCCAGTACCTCCCTTTTGCCGAGAGTCAGAAAGATCGACTTGTTGAAATCTGCCAAAAATTGTTTCTAACTTCTCAGCCGGAATACCCCGGCCTTGGTCTCTAACCTGAAATACGATGTACGAAGTAGGGGGTAATTCAGGAATTGCCTGTAGATTAACATTGGGATTTTCTTGGCTCGGTGGTTCGCTGTTTTTGCGTTCGGCACTTAACCAAATAGTACTATGAGCCGGAGAAAACTTAATTGCATTGCTGAGTAAATTAGTCAGGGCTTGAATAATCGTATCAGATGAAGCCCAGATTTCTGCGACTAGAGGTGTCAGTTCCAGTTTAATTTGTGCTTGATGAGCGATCGCTTGTACAGATTCTATTGCCTGCTGCATCAAATCTTCAACTTGGCACTTCCCCATGACTAATTTAACTTTGCCAGACTCCAATCTCTCTAAATCTAGAATATCATTCACCAAACGTACTAAGCGATCGCTATTCTTCACTGCCACCTGAAGCATATATTGAGCTTTTTCTGGGCGATTGTCTAAAACTCCTGATTCTAAAATTCCCAGAGAACCGCGAATTGCTGTTAAGGGAGTTCGCAATTCATGACTTACAATCGAAATAAATTCATCTTTAATGCGATCGATTTTGTGTCGCTCACTAATATCTTGAATTTGAGTGACAAAGTAAAGACAATTTCCCTGTTGATCCTTGACAACAGAAACACTCAACAATCCCCAAACTAAATGACCAGACTTATGGATGTAACGTTTCTCCATTTGATAAGTCCGGCATTTTCCTGCCAATACCTGACGAATATATTCTAAATCTTTCTCTAAGTCATCTGGGTGAGTAATATCTTGGAAAAAATTGCCTAAAAGTTCGGCTTCGCTGTAACCTGTAATTTCACAAAGGGCAATATTCACTTGTAAAAATCTGCCATCTAAAGCAACTAAAGCCATACCAATTGCAGCATCATCAAAAGCTCGGCGGAACCTTTCTTCACTTTCCCTTAATGCAGCTTCCATGCGTTTGCGTTCGCGTAGCGCAGCTTGCTGCTCGCTAATGTCTGTTAATCGGATCAAGTTAATCCATTGATTGGCAATTTTGACAGGTTTAGCTGCTATATTCGCCCAAAAACTATTTCTTTGGCGGGAAATGTACTCCAACTCCGCACTCCAAAAACCTTTTTGTTGCATTTGCTGAGTAATTTCATCAATTTCTTTGCTAGTAAAGGGATGACGCTGAAAAGTGCGACCTTCTTTACCAATTAATTCGGTTTTACTTTCTACTTCAAACAGTTCGACTGCCCGACGATTACAATCAAAAATTAATAGAGTTTGAGGATCGACTAAGAAAATCGCATCTGTAGATTCATTAAAAATAGTTTCCCGGAGTTCTTTTTGTTGTCTTAGTTCCCATTCTGCTTGTTGGCGATCGGTAATATCCTGAGCAAAAGAAAGCACAGAAATTAAATTACCTGCTGTATCAAAAACCGCTGAACTATACCACTGACAAATAATTACTCGACCATCTTTAGTGTAATTACGATTTTGCACTGACTTACTAGAAACTAATCCATTAATCAATGGAGTAATTTCGACAGTTACGCGATCGAGGTCTTCATCATAAACAAACTGCCAAGGAATTGGGGACTGGGAGGAAGAAGTGGGGG
>NZ_JADEWG010000293.1 GCF_015207735.1 [Phormidium] sp. LEGE 05292 | reverse complement strand
GGATTGACGGTTTTTGCCTAACACCAAAAATATACAATTTAGATGCGATGCAAGCTTAGAACGAAGGCGCGATCTAGTTCCCAGGTGGCTCTCCCGTACTTGTGGTGATAAGTAAACCTGATTGTTTTGTGAAATACTTGATTTATAAGGAATCCCAGTGCCGTAAGACAGGCATCTTGCCTGTCATCCCCAGTCCCCAAAACTAGGGTTTTCCACCACAAGTACGGGAGAGCCTACTTTATTTAATTACTGAACAGCTTAGACATTCCTCTCTAAAATTTTGACTGTTCAACCAAACATCCTCATTTTCTTGTATCTTTTCTTCTATACTTTCTTCTATAAAACTAGTGATAAAAAACTCTACTTGAATAAATCCAAATTGTATTAAATCGCCGTCTTTAAGTATGCAACTTTCTGAAGTAGCTAACCGTTGGTTATTAACTTTAGTCCCATTTTTGCTGCCAGCATCTTTAATAAAAAAATTGTTACCAGCTTCGTGACCTAAAATAGCGTGATAACGAGAGATTGAGAGTTCGGGAATGGCGATCGCACAATCTGATTTACTACGTCCTAAGATCCATCGTTCAGAACGATCGATAATCTGAACCGTTTCCGCATGGGAAAGATTAGTTACTAAAAAAGTTGACTTTCCTGTAGTGACAGCCTGAATATAAAAAGGCGCTACTTCACAACGTTTGGGAGCATTTAATATCGGCTCAATAATTGTTGTTAATTGATCGATATCATGTTTGCAATTTGCTACCAAGGAGCGCAAAAAAGAAGTATTTTTTTCTAAAAAATTGAAGGCTTTATCTGTATTTTGGTTTGGATAAGTTAGGTTTGAAAGCATATACCAATTCTCAACAAAATGTGCCAGTAATAATACACGGATGCACCTTTGCACTACAGGTAATGCTATTTCAACCAGTTGGGTGCAGCAGTATAGCTATAAGGTTTACTACATTCTACAAATTTTAACAATCAGTAAAAGGTGGTAATTTACGAAAACTTTAAATAATTTTACGCGATCGCCTCTATTTATAAAGATTTTGCTAAGAAGCGTCTAGATAATTATGCTGTTATTTATGCTAACTATTCCACTGGTAAGCTCCGCCATCTGGGTAATTATAGTGACAAATTGAGCACTGATTGGCAATACTTATTTAACAAAGCGTTATCATTACGCTCAGTTTATAAGTATTTTCCCCCATTTATCCAGAAACTAAATTTCAGACAGCTAGTTAACTGGCATACTAGATGTGGCGCTCTGCAAAAAGGCGGCGAACATCATTTGATATGAAGTCATGATTGGATTTCTGTCTGTGGTAGCCATCTCATGTCATCCTCAAATTCTCGCTTCGTTAAAATAGAAATCACCGCCAATTCCTCCGATCCAGAACTTTTGGCAGGTTTAGAGGCTTGGTTGCGCTTGGGCTTGCTGACTGATGCCCAAGTCAAACAAATTTCTCGGCAATACTTGACTTGTCGTTTACCAGAAGTAACTGCAACAGCAACCGTTCCTTCAGCGAAAAGCCGCAATGAGTCAGATTTTGTTGTTCCTGTAGCGGCAGAAACTGCCACTCTCAGCACAAAAGCGACTTCTCAGGAACCACCAAACAGAATAAACCTGATTTTACAGTCTCTCATGGCGGAACTGAGCGTCAGATGGCTGCTATTTTTAGGTGTTTTCATGGTGGTAGTTTCCTCCGGGCTGTTGGCGGCTACTCAATGGGAAAAGTTTCCCTCTTTCGCACAGTACGGAATTCTACTGGGTTATACTTTGATTTTTTGGTTAGTCAGTTTTTGGGCGGGTAAACAAAGTAATTTGCAATTAACAGCCCAAACTTTGCAGGCGGTAACTTTGTGTTTAGTACCTGTGAATTTTTGGGCAATGGATGGTTTTCGTTTGTGGGGAAATTTATGGGAATGGCTAACAGTAGGAATTGCTTGTGTTACTCTCACAGGAATTACTATTTTAATTTTAAAAACTGGGCGTTACCGCCCAGATAATTTGGGATTAATTAACTATTTAGGGTTAAGTTATTTGCACTGGGGTTGGAGTTTTTCCGGCTTTCCCTTAATTGCTGTTTATTTAGGAATTTCTGGCACTAGTTTAGCGACTGTTTATACTTATCGTAATGGCGGAAGGCGAGAGGAATTAGGGGAGAGTAATCAGTTAGCGATCGCCAATTCTCAAAGGGTAACTACGGCAGTAATTTATGCAGTGGCGGTTTTGTTAATTCGGGCAATTTTCTTAACTAGAAATCCTGTAGAAATTACCCAATTAGGTTTAGCAATAGGAATTTGTGGCTGGCTTTTGGCTTGGTTATCTCAACAAAGACCAAATCCTTTAACTTCTGCGCCGCCATTTTCTCAAATTAATTGGGAATTATTGGGGGGATTTTTGTTATTTTTAGGTTGGCTTGTTTCAGTAGACAAATTTCCCGGACAAGCTTTAGCAGTTAGTGGAATTGGTTTATGGTTTTTTGATAATCGTTTAAAACGCTTTTGGCGCAAGTTTGATTTAGCAGCGTTTTTATTAATTGGGTTTCAGTTAATTTGGTTATTTTGGCGGTTAGTTCCGAATAACATTCAACAAAGTTTAGTCAATACAGCACTTCAATTAACTGGTGCAGAAAGTCACTCTTATACTTTGTTAGGTGTGGTGTTATTCCCCTACGTAATGTTTATTGTGGGAGTGACTAATTGGTTGGATAAACGTCAGAAACCTGAGTTGGTTAAATTTGGGGAAGGAATAGCCTTAATTTTGGGCTTGACGTTGACTATTATTAGTTTACTCAATCCTTTGTTGCGATCGCTAAATCTCCTCGCTTCCACCATCACCTTAGCAGTTGTCACCCAAAAACGCCCCCGCACTTCTTTAGTCTACCTAACTCACATTTTTGGTTTACTAACAATCACCTCAGCTATTGACTATCTATTCCCTAAGTTAAATGTCAATATCTGGATGGCAATTTTACAAGCTTTAATGGTAACAGAATGGATATTTAGCATCAGCAATATTCCAGGAAACAGAACAACTACTAACCCTAATTCTCCTAATACCCCAGTCCCCAGTCCCCAG
>NZ_JADEWG010000034.1 GCF_015207735.1 [Phormidium] sp. LEGE 05292 | reverse complement strand
CAGCCATCCCCCTATCCCCCCATCTCTTTAAATTTTAGGTCTGCCCAAGTGAGTTGTTTGCCTTGTTCGTTGTCTTCTGTTGTTTCTTGTTCTTCGTCTTTTTTGTTAGGTTCGGGGGTTTCGCCGTTTAATACTGGTCTGATTTGGTGTATGTTTTCGGCGTTTTCTTTGAGGGATGCGACGGCGTTATTTAAGTGACGTTGGTAGTGGGCGTTTTGTATTGCTTCTTCTTTGGGGCGAGAACTAGTCTCGAAGGATTTTTCTATAGTGTCGTAGATTCCGGTACGGCGAGTTTTAGTGTAATATTGCCGTTCGGTATCTAATAGTTTCGCCATCAGTTCTAAGTGCATTGCGTCTTCACAAATTTCTTCTAATACTGCCCATTCATCGCTTCCGAGTAAGCTTCTTTCTGCACCTGGGCGGGTGTCTTTAAAGGGTTCACCTGTGACTTCTTCATAGATGCGGGGTAAGCTGTCGTCAAATTCGTGTTTTTCTTCTAGCCAAATTCGGCGAATTTCGCTGAGTTCTTCTTCAGTTATTAAGGTGATGTCGCGCATTTCTGCGGGGGCGGTTTTGCGAATTTGGGTTTGTGCTTCGAGGACTCTTCTTAACCAATGTTCGCGCCAATATTTAGTATATGGGCCGGGGATTGGTTCAACTGAACTTTGCTCATCTTCAGTAGTGCGTTCAAACAGTTGAACATGACCCCAAATGCGTCGGAAATCACGCCTATCAAAATCATCTTCTACGTCCAATTCGTTACGAATGTCTAGTAAAGGTTGCATCCATTCTTTCTCTTCATCATTTTGAATCATTGCTGCCATAGATTTATCTTGATTTACCATTGTGCAAACCCAACAGCCAAAACGCGAACTTCCACAACTGGGAGTAGAAGAATCTATTACTAAAGGACATTCATTATCTGCTGTTGCACCTCGATACATAGTAAATAAATCTTTGTTGCTAATTCCCCAAGGATTCTGCCACTGATTCAAATAAATCCAGACTTCTTCAGTACGCCAATCTTGAATCGGACTATAAACCAGAGAATTAGGAAGGCTAGGGCTATGATATAGTACTGATTTAATTGAAGCAGTATTAATGCGATCGTTAACTCGACCTACTTGATGTTTTTCCATTGAAGCGGCGCGTGTAGTACTTTCAGCCTTACGAGTACCTAAAACAAGTATTACTTCTCCATTTGTCCTTACTACATCACGAACAAATCTGTTAGAAGGTTGAATTTTTAGGCGTTCAGTACACCAACGAAATCTATTGCGGGGTGACGGATAACCTTTACCTATTAAATTTACCCAAAAAGTATCTTTGATATCGGGATAAAGTAAGTGAGGTTCTATAGGTAATCGTTGAGATTCAGCAGCAGATTTCATCCTCTCTAAAGATTGTTTTACCCAAGCAGAAACAATGGGATTTTCTACTAAAGTATCAGTCGTAATTACGTATATTTTTTTTTTGCGTTTTTCAGGTGGTAAATCTGCAATAGCAGACCATACAAGCTGTACTACTGTTTGGCTGTCTTTTCCTCCCGAATATCCTAAAATCCAGGGAATTTCATCTAAACAATATAAGTCTTGAATTTCAGTTTTTATTCTTTCTATATCTTCTACCAACTCGGCAACTGTACGCGGTGGAAATAGTGACATCTGTTGTGCTTCAACCATAAAATACACCCCATTAGTTAATTTCTAAACCGATTTAAACGATGCCACTGTAACGCATCAAGGCTGGGAAAATATTGCTCGGAATTAGGTCTAACAATGAGTTCTCCATGAAAATCTCTCATAGGTTTAGCGTTTGGCGATTCTTCTTCTAAATCACTGGCAACTATAATTCTATATTCATCGTTAACACTAAACCATCCTTGATCAAAAGCCCAGTGATGATTTTTACACAATGACAAACCATTGTTAACCCTGCTATCAAAAAATTCTGCGAATGGTTTTATATGTGCGCCATCTACAATATTTTGTCTAAGTGAATTTATAACCTTAATTCGACAAAATGCACACTTATAATCATATATCTGTACAACTGCCTTACGAAAGAACGCATTTCTAACCAAAGACTTTTTTAGAACTACTCTCGGTTGTTCTTGGAAATCAACTGTTGAGTCTGATATATTTATTTCTTCTTGAGTAATCTCTTGTAAATTTTGATTAACCTGTAAAATCTCCTCAATTTGTTCTCTACTAGATGAGAACCAAGCGTCTATCAAAGCATCTATTAATCTAGTTACGGCAAATGGGTCTTGTATTAAAGTAAATAACTCAGAGTCTAGGGTAGCATACTCAACAGCTTCTCTTAGTGCTTTCGTACTGTCAAGTTTCCTACCTTTTCTACAATCTGGTTTAAATTCTACTTGCCAAAATCCTTCACTCTCTAAATGAATAAACGGATAATGTAGACCACCTCTGTAAGCTGAGTTAGATGCTAAACAATTCCAGTATTTATTAAATGTATTAATTAGTTCATCCGAAACATAAATGTGATTATCAGAGATAGTACCTTGGCTAATTAGTTCGATGATAGATAAAAGTAATATTGGTTTATAAGGAGCATTACCACTTTCTTTTTTCTTGATCCTACTTGGATTTAATTGAGCAAAACGCTCACAATAATAAGCTAAGTTCTTGTTTTCCGACTCTTGCCGTTCAACCATTTTTACCTCCAAAAACACCTAATCAATCATCTAATCAATAAACTCCGAATCAAAGCCAAATTACATCATCTTCCATCTGTGTTCATCTGTGGACACCTGTGGTAAAAAAAACAATCTAAGACTCCCCACCATTAACTTACAAAAACATCTGCGTTCATCTGCGTTTATCCGCATTCATCTGCGTTCCCAAAAAAACCTAAAACCCCCACCAAAAATCTAAAAACCATCTGCCCTTCATTTACCCCAACCCCAAACGCTGCAAAATATACTCCTTCAACCAACTAACACAATGACGAGACTTAGAAAACCCGCCCTTAACCAAAATCCTCCCTTGCCAATCTACATTAAAACGTGACCAATCAATCTCTTTCAACCCCGTTAAATAACCCTCCCAAGCATCTAAAGAAAGCAAAAAAGCCCCAACTTCACCCAAAGCTAAAAGCGCCACTGGATGACAATGAAGGTAATCTCTTCGCACTTCTCCCGCCGCCACTTTTTTAGATAAAACCTGTTCCCAATCAGCAATATTAAAACTTACAGTGTTCCAAAACCGCACTGCTAAATCTATCTGTTGAGACAATGGGAGATGCTGACAATTAACCAACAAATTAATAGTAGCATTATAAATGCGATTGAGCGTAAATAACTTCCCCGATCGGACCCCCAAAACACTATGTTCTGTATCAGTCAAACAGCGAAAAACTGTGACTTGCTGCACCACTTCTCGAACTAATTCAGCAGTGCGATCGCGCTGGTCATAAAGTATATTTAAAGAGGAGTCAGTCACTACCGGAAAACGGTTTAGATCCGAGAACATTTGTTGCGATCGCTTTAACCCAATATCCAAAAATAAAATTAGTGCGATCGTCTCATATCCTAAATCAGGATTCTCCTTTAATGCTAACTCCAAAGCTGCCCGCCGATGCTTGCCATCATTAATCGAAAATCGCGCATCCATTGGTACTCGCAACCGTCCAATTTTTCGTTCTTCCGCCTCCGTTCCGATCGGTTCAAAAGTAATTTCTGCATCGATAGAAGCAGTAATTGCCGAAAAAATATAGGTTGTCGGATGCTTTAAAATATATTGACTTATTTCGGGAATTCGTGATAAATTAATCTCCCGACTCGCCCGTAATTCTGGGGGCGTTTCTTCTTCATCTAAGGGGAAAAGTTTCGGCAAAATTCGCACCGGACACATAGAAACATAATACTCTCTTCCGGCTTGAATCCCTCGAATTACAGGTAAAATATATTCAAAGTTAGCGATCGCACTTTTAACCATTTCCCACCTCAAGTCGCCGGATTAAATATTCTAAAAGTCTCTCTTGTTTCTCTTGTTCTGCGGCTAAAGATGCCTGAATTTCTATCATTTGGTTGATTGCTTTATCTGTTTGAATTTGAGTTTCAATTAGTTGCCTTAATACCTGGTTGGTGATAGTTTGTTCTTGGGCTAATTGGGTAATATTGCGATCGCTTTGTTCGATAAACCGTTCTAAAATCGCCTCTATGCGGTCTAATCTATCAGAGGAATTACTGTTAGTGGGTGTTTGGGTCATATTTTTAGTAATAATACGTATTGACATATTGAGAGTCTTATGCTAATTAAGCATATTTCGCTACTATCTTAGTATTACATATCCCTAAGTTTTAAAAAACTAAATTTACATATATTTTTTCAAACCAGATTTTTTCTAAAATCAGATCCAGTAACTTAAAAACTAACCCATGAATAACAACCCGGCTAGCGACTTGGCGAGTCAAATTTTGGAGAGAGAAAATCAAGAGAAACAAGCTATAGCCCTCCTTCTAGACCGATATTTGGGCAGAAATGACCAAATTTTGGTACAAAAGATTGAAATGGGGGGCAGTGAAGCTTATATTGGTTCAGTTACTCTGGAATGGTTCGCCAGTCGCGTTCGTTTTGCCTCTCGCTTGCCTTTGCTGCGACAAAAGTTCGACTCCCACACGGAAAATGTGGAAATTGACGCAGAAAGCATCGAAGAAATTCAACAACGTCCGTTAGATTGGACTCGCCAAGCATCTCTGGCGCAATATTTAGCAGCAAGAAAACATCACAAATTTCCCCCAGTTTTAGTTGTAATTAATCAACCTTGGGTCGATGTTCCTCATGCTAATGAATGGAATAGTCAGGGAAGGGCGATTAAATCTGCTGCTAACTTTATGCCTTTGGATAAAGATAATAAAGTCGGTTTATTGGATGTTTCTCCTGATGTGACAATCTTCGCTTTGGATGGTCAACATCGCTTAATGGGCGTGCAAGGTTTGATGGAATTATTGCAAACTGGAAAGCTTCCTCGCTACAAAAAAGATAAGAAACCTTCGGGTAGCGTGATTACTATTGATGATTTGCGGGAACAGTATCAAGTTGACCCAGTTTATTTGCAAAATTTGGCGAAGGAAAAGATTGGAATTGAGTTTATTTCGGCGGTGATTCCTGGGGAAACTTATGAGGAAGCTAGGCGGAGAGTGCGATCGATCTTTGTTCATGTTAACTTAATGGCAGTACCTTTAACAAAAGGACAATTAGCCCAATTAGATGAAAATGATGGTTTCTCAATTGTGGCGAGAAAAGTTGCGGTTACTCATTCGTTATTGAAGGATACTAAAGGCAGAAATCCTCGCGTTAATTGGGATAGTGCAACTGTTGCGGCAAAGTCTACTGTGTTAACAACTTTGCAAGCACTTAAAGAAATGTCGGAACGCTATTTGCAGCATAAGTTTCCCCATTGGAAACCTTTGGAAAAAAAGGGTTTAATTCCTTTACGTCCTGAAGATGATGAATTAGAAGAGGGAATAGAAAATTTTAAAGATGTGTTTGATAATTTAGCAAATTTACTGAGTTTTCAACGTTTGGAATATGGGGGAACGGAAACTTCAGATTTGCGCCGTTTTAGTTTTGAAAAACCTGCTGGTGAGGGCAATTTGTTGTTTCGTCCGGTGGGGCAAATTGCTTTGTTTCAAGCTTTGGGAATTCTGGTTTTTAAAAAGGGTTTTTCGTTAGAATCGGTGTTTGAAAAGTTGCAAAAGTATGATGCTGATGGGGGTTTTAGTAATATGGAAAGTCCCCAATCTTTGTGGTATGGGATTTTGTTTGATGCTAATAAAAAGCGAGTTTTGGTTTCGGGAAGAGATTTGGCGGCGAAGTTAATTGTTTATTTGGTTGGTGGGATTGAGGATGATATGGAACGGGCAGAAATTCGTCGCGCTGTGGCGGAGGCGAGGACGGTTGAGGATCGTGCGATCGGTTTTAATGGGAAGTTTGTGGAACCTCGAAAGGTGGGGTTGCCTACTTTGTTGAGTTAGGGTTTTAAACCGCAGATGAATACAGATGTTTTTGATGGTTTTTGGTGGGTGTTTTAGGCTTTTTTTAGTACGCAGATGAATGCAGATAAACGCAGATGAACGCAGATGTTTTTGTTTATGGGATGGTGAAAAATGGTTACTATTCAGAGGAATCAAGGTAATCAATTAGCAACTTTGACTGTTACTTGGGAGAAGTTACCTGATGATTTTAAGTTGGAAGATAATCCTGTGGAAAATACTGGGCAACCTTTAATTGCAGGGGCGTTACGGGAAAGTTTGGAATTGGTGGGTTTTATTAAATCAGAAATGTTAATTGCTGCCAATTTTGGTCTTTGTGCTACTGTTAATGGTGAGTTGGTGATTAAAGCGCCGGATTGGGTTTTTGTTCGATCGCTTTTAGCTGGGGAGTCGGAGGGCGATCGCAAAAGTTACACCCCAAATTTAGAAGGAGAAAATCCCTACATTGTGATGGAATTTCTCTCAGATACCGATGGTGGCGAATATTCAATCAAACCAACTTTCCCCCCTGGCAAATGGTTTTTTTACGAACGGATTTTGCAAGTTCCAATTTATGCAATCTTTGAACCTGCAACCGGACTTTTAGAATTATATCGTCTACAAAACGGACGCTATGAATTAGAATTTCCTGATCAAGAAGGTCGTCATTGGTTAGCAGAAATGAACCTATTTTTAGGAGTTTGGCGCGGAAAAAAGGAGGAACGAACAGGTTATTGGTTACGCTGGTGGGATGCAACCGGAAATATTTTACCTTGGGCGGTGGAATTGGTAGAACAGGAACGTCAACGCGCCGAACAGGAACATCAACGCGCAGAAAAATTAGCCCAATACCTGCGTTCTCAGGGTATTAATCCTGATGAAATTGGTTTCTAAGTATTAAGGAGGAATAACTAATTTTTAAGTTATTCCTCCCACATTAATTTGGCAAATAAATTTAAAATAATTCACTGTTCTTTTAATTCGTTGATGCACCGAGAATATTTTCTAATGAATGTTTCAACTGATGGTGGACAATTACCAAAATACTCACGTAAAGCATCGAATCCACCGTGAGCATACTG
This sequence comes from [Phormidium] sp. LEGE 05292, assembly GCF_015207735.1. Taxonomy (GTDB): domain Bacteria; phylum Cyanobacteriota; class Cyanobacteriia; order Cyanobacteriales; family Aerosakkonemataceae; genus Floridanema. The sequence continues at coordinate 48,578 of NZ_JADEWG010000034.1, read as the reverse complement.
ATTCATTAATTTTACACCTTCATTGGACATATAAGAAGGCGAATTAGGGTCTACCCATTTGGCAACTCGACGGTAAACTGAATCACGCTCATGTAAATTTATCCCTAAGCGCGAGAGTTCTGTATTGATTAAAAGACCTACTAAAAGTCGCCCACGAGAACGAAATTGTCCAGGGAAGTTTTCCACTAAACTAGCCACATCATCGGAATGAATTTCAGTATTTCTCCGTCTAGACGCAAAACCTGCCATTAAACAAAGATAGTAAAGATCGAAGTCTAAGGGATAATTGGTAGAAATATCTTTGAACCATTTTTTGGCATCCTTACGCAATTGAAAATTCATTTTACTTACAGTTCCTTATCTAAATCAAAGCGATCGAAAAAGTCTTTCCCTTTAATAATTACCCCATCATTAGTTTCTTGAATCTGGTGCGGATCGACATTTTTCCAAAGTGCATTCATTCTAGAGGTTTTCCGAAAAAACGTGAGATACTGGACTTGTTCATTTACTGTCTGATGCAAAACATCAACAAAAGCTTGTCTCTCGCTAGAAATAGTAAATGCTACAAATTGATTACATAGAGTTGGAATGAGATTTGCCACTTCTGAACGTACATTTAGATCCAGAGATAGTGCCGGACTGTCTACGATAAATGGGATTGCACAACCGCTTTTATTAAAAAGTGTTGCCAGAAAAGCATAGCTAACAGATAAAGTTTGTCCCTCACTAGCACCTACTTGACCTTGCAGTTTTAAAGAATCTTGAATGTCTTCTAATAAAACAGGATTTCTTGATAAGACTTGGCTGATCTTTTGGTTCGTTTCCTCCAGAATGATTTTCCGCAATTCTTCACTAGCTAACTTGTGTGCTTGCGAAAGAATTTGTATAGCAATATCTGTTTTAAGTTTAAGGGTTAAAGTTTCTGTTGCTTCAGCTACATCATTTTCTGCTTCTTGAATCAGTTTATCTAACTCTCGAAGACAAATTGCATTTTCAGGAATTTTGCTGTTGGGAGATCTTTCTATTTCCTCCAGTCGTTCATTACATTGGCGAAGTTGTTCTTTCAGATTATCGAGGCGTTTTTTCTTCATTTCTAATTCAACATCTCCCTGTGACAGGCGTGCCTCTTCTAGAGAATAGAGTTCTGTTTGCAATTCATCTCGCTTTCTAATCAACTGTCCTAAACTATCTAAATTTTCCTTTAGTTCTTGGTAGGGGACGATCGGATCTTCTCTGCAATAAGTTGCTATGTCGGATTTAATACTATTTAAAATCCCAACTTCATCATCTTCTAAATAATTTTTCTTCCGTTCATGTACTGCCTGACGAGCCGCTTCATCCATCTTTCGACCACAAACGCATTCTTCCGCCTCTGCTAGTTCCTCAAAAAATTCTTTGGATGTTGAAGTTGGTAATTTTAAACGATCTAAATTGTCTTTAAGGTTTTTCAAAGCAATACCAAAATCAGGTAGCAATCTATGGGGATCTCGCATTTTCTCAATTGCTTGTTCTGATGACTGAATTACATATTTTTCAGCTTGATCAAACTGAATTTTTATTTGTTGCAACTGACTGCCGATATTCTGATCCTTGCTTAAAGCTGATTCGTATTCTTGTTGAGCCTCTTGGATGTCTGATAGTAGTTGTGTTTTTTGTTTGTGAAGTTCTTGTTGTTCTTCCTGTATTTTATCTCGCTTCTTTTTGAGGTCTTCTAGTCTATTTTTCCGGCGTTTTAAAGCTCGATCCGATTTTGCAGTGGCAGATTCAGCGTGTTTCTCCCAATTTGAATAAAACTTATTTTCTAACTCTTTAAGCACGAATAATTGAAACAAAGATTCAATTGCTTGACGGGCTTTCGTTTGTTTAGCATCTAGTAAATTCTTAGCTAACTCACCATCAAATACAAACAACTTAACAAATTCTGGAGTAAAAAATTTTCTCAGGCGGAGACGTGGGGAAAAGCCATCTTCAATACCAATATAACTACTGGTTCTATAAAAAGCCTTACCTTCTTTGAAATCAAAATTAAGTTCAAAAGTCAAAGGCTCATTATCAATAGCTAATCTCACAATAAATTGTCCAGATTTATCGTAACTTCCCGTGCGCCGTAATTCCCGAACTTCGTCTGGTTTCCAGTTTTTTGCAGATCCAGAAAGGGTAGCCCTGAGCATATTTAATGTAGTAGTTTTGCCAGTGCCGTTAGGCATCTGTATCAAGGTTACTGGATAGGTTTTAGATATGTCACTTTCATAAAGACTAACTTCGTGATCTGGACAACGTAAACCTGAAGCTGACCACCCTAAAAGTGTAAAATTTAAACTCATTGTAATTCCTCATCTTCCTGTCTATAGTTGTTGATTTGAATAGCTTCTAATATGGTTTCTAAATAATCGCTAATATCATCTGGATTAGTTCCAGATAATTCGTCCAAACATTTCATCATCCTATCAGCCACACTACTTGGTTGATTGAGATCATTAACAGTGATATACACTGCTTCATAAACTTCTTTACCGAATTTCATGGTTGATTTACCTTCCTTTTTATTTGAGATAAATGAGTAAGCCACTGTTTACGGAGTTGGTCAGTATTTAGCTCTTGCATTTCCTCATCTTGAACTCTGACAAAATCAACAACAGCAGCCCTTTTATGAGGATTTGCAGTATCTTTTCGCAAGCAACGACCCATTCTTTGAATTGTCTCTAATTTTGCCCGTGCTGAAGATAATAGAATCACTGACTTTAGGGATTGAATATCAATCCCTTGAGAAATGCGATGGCAGGTAATTAAACAAGAGATTTTTCCATTAGCAAAATCTACTAATTTTTGTCGATCGTCTTCAGCATAATAGGTATGAAAGTCATGTCTGTAACGGTGAATAATATTCAAAGTTTGCTCACCGTACTGACGGTCTTCTACAAAAACAAGACATCGCTCCAAAATTTCTGGGTGCTGGGATAAAAACTTCTCAAAATGAGGTATTTTGCTAGGAGATGTTTTGTATACTCGCGCTAAAGCTGTCCAAAATTCCTCATCAGACATAGGTTTACCTTCCGCTTGACGCGCAGCTTTTTGGCTGTACACGCTTCTGATTCGCTGCCGATCTTCTTCAGATTGTTCATATTCAATGGGATAGTAATCAAATTCACATAAAATACCGCGACGAATAGCATCTTCTAAGCTAAATCGATAGATAACTGAACCTACATTTTTAGTAATAAATTCTGTTCCTTCTTGATCGTACTCTCTTTCTGGAGTAGCACTTAATCCCAGTCGATAGGTAATCCCATCAGACAAACCTTCTAGTTCTTCAATATTGGCGGGACTTCCTAAACCATGTACTTCATCATGAACTAGTAACAGACGACTTCTGGTTGGGTAATTAAGCGATCGCAATACATTACGTAACCCATGACGCGATATTACCAAAACGCTGTTTTTTGGATCTAATTCATACTCGTCTTTTTGGTGGTATTGCCCATAATGTTTCAGTACACGAAACCTGGGATTTAAATTGCTGGCAACACTATACAATTGCCTTACCCATTGTTCCAGTAAATCAGTTCCTATAGCAGTAATAATCACGGAATCAATGTCTTTTTTACTGACTAATTGCTGGAAAATTTGCAAGGCTGTGCGAGTTTTTCCTGTACCTGTCGCCATTTCCAGAATGCCGCAACGATGTTGCAAGAAAGTTTCGATCGCTTCTGTTTGATGTTCCCAAGAATTACCACTTGCCTGAGTTGAATTGAAACTGTACTGTCCCTTAACTTCAGATACAGATGATTTTGGGTTGTGTGGAAGCCCTGGTTCCCATTCCGGTTGACGATCGGGACATAGGCGTAAAAGCGATCGCCTAGCTGCTTCTGGAAAACCAATTACTTCCACATTTTCTGTATCGTTATCCCACAACCTTTGAAAGTTTTCGGCTTTTCGTAATGCCCGATTTTTTACTTCTAAATTCCAAGAACAAAAGACATCAATACATTCAAAATTATCAATTAAACCTGTTGAACTCTCATTAACTGAACCTGTAAAAGCAATAATAATATTATTAGTATCAGCAAATATTCCTAATTTTTCATGATAAATACCCTGACGACGAATATTTTTCGCTACTGCCAGCTTTATTTCTAATACTCCTTGTGCTAATAACCAAGCAAGACTTGCCAAACGATCCTGAACAATTTTCTCAAATTCTTGATCCAATTCTCGCAAAATAGCGTTAACAATTACTTGTTCTCTTTGTTGTAGTCCGGTGGCAATTGCTTCTGCATCTTCCTCAGACAAACAAGGAGAAGCCACTAGCTGCATTTTGCCACCAGCGCGAATTAATGCTGTTAATCCTCTGGCAGCTGCCGCCATCGAACTGCTGGAAAAAAAACCGACTGCCCGCCTATAAACTGTGGCTTTTTCCAAGCAAGGTATATAGAAGTCTTGAATGAGGTTGTTGCGATCGCTGCGATACTCATCCTGAATTATTAAATCTCGCAAATTCAACTTAAATGTCCTTTTAGGTACTTATATTTTAAGTTTAGTCACTTTGACCAATATTTTGCTTACGTATTTATACGGGATATGACCTCTAATTTAATGGCTTCTTATTAAGGAAAAAATTTACCTAAATTAAATTCTCCTTGGGGCTGATTTTTTTTGATCTCTTTCAGCAATAATCAGCCCTCTAGATATAAAAATCTCTTACGCGATCGCACCTACCACTTTAACCAGCAGCAAACTTAGTAAACTTCCGTTTGTAAGGAGCCTTAAATGCTAGAACAATATTTTGTTTAGGAACTCCAGTTTCTACTAATTCATTAGCCACTCCGATTTCTGTTTCATCACGTTCGCTCCAAATTTTGCTATCTTTAATTTCTACATAGATAATACAACCAAATATTCGGGTTAACTTTTGCCAACCAATATTGAGGACTTGATAGCGACCGCGCTCTGTATCAAATATTAGTTGCACTTCCGTCTGACTATTGGGGCGATTTTTTACGTGCCTTTTCAGAATTGTTTGTACTACTTCTAGATAATTTAGTCTCTCCATATAACAATCTCCTTATAAAAATCTACTTAAGTTAAATTCTCCTTCCGGCTGATTTTTTTGATCTCTTTCGGAAATCATCATTAACAGCAACCTCTCGGTATAATCAACTGCGCCTCGCAATTCTTCTTGCAAAATTTCTAATCCGCCATTGGCGTATTCTTCAAAAATTGCTATGCGAGTTTCTTCTGCTTCTGCGTCGTTGGGGGAAATAATATTAATGTCTTTTGTTTCAGCTATTGCTAATAACTTGATTAATCGATCGTACCCTCTGGAAATGAAAATTTCTTGCGCGATCGCACCTGGTTCCTTTTTAGAAACTTCCTGCAAAGCAACCCGTTTCTTCCTTTTTGCACCTAAAGCGGCGGCAAAGGCGATCGCATCTGCATAAGTTTGAAAAGGCCCTGTTGTATCATTTCCCAAAGTCAAAGCTTTCACTAAATCAGCTTTATCTTTCCCAACTCTAACTCGATTTGCACCCATTTTAATTACTCAGTCCACAAAAGTTTAATCCGTTTTTGAAAACCACCTCGTTCCTGTCGGCGGCGCATTTGTTCAGCAATTACTAATTCCCGATTAATCCCGTAAGTTTCTATAATTGCATCAATAACTTCATATATATCAGCTAATTCTGTAATTAAATTTTCTTCATCAGCTACCGCTACTTCTTGCGCTTCTTCAACTACTTTCTGCCGCAAAGCTTGCCGATATTCAGATTCAGGAAGGGTTAAAGTTTCACATTTCAACCCACTTTGTTGAATAATTTCGGTAATTTTATCTCTTACCAGTTTGTCATACTCTTTTCGCATTCAAACTCCTTTAAATTTGGTTAAAAGTTTCTATTAACCAACGATTGATTTCGTTATCTTTTTGAGTTTTCCGACGTGGCAACGCTTCATTAATTACTGATAAACTTAATCCTGGCAACACCAAAAATTGATGAATTTGACCGCTGCGCCCTTCAGAAATAGAAAAACCTATTACTTCACCTGCTTTGGCATCATTTACCCAATATTCTCTCACTCCTGCTTGTTCGTAAAGTAAGCGTTTAAAGCCTAAATCATCACTAAGAGTTGTCGATCCAACTTCTAACACCAATGTTGGTGGATCGTACTCATTTAAATCTACAGGTGAATCAATTTCAGGAGGTATTCTTAATCCTGAACCTATATAAAAAGAAGAATCAGGTTGAAATTCTCCTAACCCTTCTTTTCTGTAACTGGTATTAGTGAACTCAACAATTTCAATGTCTTTCAAGGTAGCGAATATCGTAATCACATTGGCAACTAAAGAATTTTGCCGTCCATGACGAGAACCAATTGCTGCCATTTCAATCCTCATGTAACCTTGATGATAATAACACCTTGCCTTTTCATATTCCGGGCTATCCGCTAACTCTAAAAACTCTTCCCAAGTTGCTTTTACCCAGGTATCAGTAGCGAAAGTAGAACTAGAAACCATAATCCACCTCCGTAATTTCCGTGTATTCAAATTCGTTGGGACTTTGCCTAATTAAGGGATAATTACTATTGCCTAAATTAATTATATCCTGTTCGCAATCAGGTTTAGAAGAGTAATAAGTCAACACATATTCTCTCCCAATTCTATTAGTAATTTCCTCTGCTACTTCACCTCGCCACTGAGTTTTTGTTACCAAAACTACTAACTGATTTGCTAATTGGGGGATGATTTTGGCAATTTGGCGGCGATAGATTTCATCTAAACTACCAAAAGGCGAATCCATGACGATCGGAAATGTGCTACTATCAGGCACCATCATTTCCTCTTTACTCCATTCTCGAACTCTGTCAATAATTCCCCCAATAAATGAGAGACTGAGAATTTGATTCTCTCCCGTTGAAGCACCAACTAACGCTTCTTTTCCAGATGTATTTTCAATCAGAGTTAGTTCGTACTTTTCACTAAGTTTGGGAATATAAGCTTTAAAGGAAATTGAACTAAAAATTTCCTGCACCCGCTTTTCTAACTGGCTGCGAAAATGTTGATCTAAACGAGATTTATACTCATTTAATCGGGAAATAGCATCTTGGGTTGCAGCAATTCTTCGCTGCGCTAACAATTGTTTTTCTTCGTTAGATTGCTGCTTAGTAATTTGCTTCAAAAGCACATCAATTTCTGCCTTAAAGTCAGAGATTTTTTGCTTATTTTCTCCCTCTTCTAAAGTTAACTCCCGAATCTTGCTTTCAATTTCATCCAATCGCTTTTGCAAGTTACGGATTTCTTCAGCGGGGTTTTTGCGTAACTGTTCGCTAATACTTTCTAACTGAGTTTCAATTTGGAAAATTTCTTGGCGAAATTGGTTAATATTCGCTTGTTCTTTGTCTACATCTTCCCAGAAACTTACTGCTTGTTGATCAATTTCATCTACTTGGGCACTAATACGAATCGCTGTTTCTTCAACTGCTGCAATATTAGCTTTATCTAACCAACTGCTGACATTTTCATGAAAATGTGTACCATCGCTTAAATCTGCACCGCAAATACAACGTCCAGAGTTAAGTAATTGATTAATAAATTCACGAGATATTCCCGCAGTTAGTTCACCTCGATGTTTTAAATCTTCTAAAATTATGCGAAATTCAGCAGTTAATTCTGGCAATAAAACAGTATAACCTTTGCTAGAAATCGCACGGTTTAGCGATTCTTTGCTTTTTTTCAGTCTTTCTCGACTAGTAGTTTTTTGTGCTTCTAATTCTTTGCGTCTTTCTTCCAAATCTTTCGCGCCGCTAATGTCTCGAAAGCGAGTACTAGTTTCTCGCTTCAGTGTTTCTTGGTGCGCTAATTCTTGGGAAATTTCGGTTTGGCGATTTTCTAAACGTTCAATCTCTTTTTCTTTTTGATGCTGTTGTTTTAATAGCTGTTTTGTCTCTGTGTCACCGATCGCCTTTAACTCATCTTCTAAACTTTTCTTTGCTTCTCCCAAATGCTTGATAGAACGATTTAAAACTTCCACTCCCAGCATCGTTTTAGTTGCTTCGGCAATTTCGATTTTGTTATCAGAACGAACGATTCTTTCAATTCGTTCTCCATCAAAAAAGAAATATTGATGTAAGCTTTCGGGTAATATTTTACCAATAATATCTTCAGGTTGTTCTGTCGGAAGTTTCCAATTCCCATCGTCGCCAGCAATTTGCATATACAATTTGCTTTCGCCTTGTTCGATCGTTTCGCCTTTATAAGCGCGACATTCCCGTTTAGCGCGATAGCGTTTTTGGAAATGTTCCCAAACAATTTCTACCCAACATTCAACCGCTTCTCCAGGGTTAGCTTCAGATATTGCTCTTTTATTTACTAAGTATTCTTCTGAAGCAAAAGCCGCTGTAAATTTGTTATATAAAACCCAAGTGAAAGCATTCAGTAAAGTAGTTTTTCCAGAACCATTATTTCCGTGAATAATAGTTGTATTTTGTTCCTCTCCATAAGCAAAGGAAATTTCAGGACTTTTGCCATAAAAACAGCGGAAATTACAAAGTTTGAGCGAAATTAGCCTCATCGAATTACATCCTTGACGATGAGTAAAATGTCTTCATTAATTTTATAAGGTGTTTTCATATAAAGCTTATCTTTTTCCGCTTGTCTCACCCTGTCAATGATTTGTCGCACTTCTGGCGGTGCGCTGGTAATTGGTTCTTGCACATAACTCAAGTTAAATTCTTCGCTCATCTTTACTGCTACCCAGAAATTGGTAATCTTTTATTTAATCTATTCTATTTGCTGAGGATACTGAACAGTAAAAATACTAATTTACTTAATCTGGTTACTTAAAAAATTTCCAATCCCCAATCCCCTCAAATATCCAACAACCCATACCGCTTTTGCAAACTCAGTAATTTCATCCTTGCTTCCCCCGCATTTACCGCTAAATCTGCAAATTCCACCAATCGCCGCAACTCTTTTCTTAACAGATTCCTTTCCACTTCTAAAGTTTCTCGGTCTAACTCTGGAGGTAGCACAATCATATCGAATAAAGTTGCCCTTTGTTTGCCGGGAAAAGGGCGCAAAATGCGTCCCCGACGTTGAATAAATTGCCGGGGATTGTTACTACTTGCCAAAATTACTGCGTTCTCAATTGCCGGAATATCCACCCCTTCATCCAAACAGCGAATTGCCACCAAACCTTGTAATTCTCCCGATTCAAATTGTCGTCGCAAATCTTCCCTTTCATCCAAAGGAGTTTCCGCCGTGTAAGTGCTGACTCGATAACCTAACTCGGTTCCCAAAATCTTTGTCACTACCTTGAGTTGGCGGGTACTTTCCACCGAACCATCCCCACAATAAAATAAAGTGTGACAAGTTTCCAAACGATTAGCCATTAAGTTTCGCAACGCCTTTAACTTATTCGCTGCTGCACCAATTAATCGCGCTCTTTGAATTAACAAAGGTGTCAAATCTTCGTTTTCTTCATCAGAAATATCACTCGTTTGTCCTTCCCGTTCCCGAAATAGTAACGCCCGTCCAATTTGGCGAGTTAACTTAATATAATTTCTGGTTTCAGTTTCTGTTAATTCGACTAAAATTGGATGATAAAAATAAGGTACTAAAGCCCCGGCTTGAATCGCATCTTTTAGGTTAAACTCAGGTTGTAAAACTGCACCAAAATAGTTAAACAGAGATTCTGTACCCAAGTCGTCAAAGTGTCTTTCGGGAGTGGCGGAAAGTGCGAGTCTTAAACCAATTTGTCGGGGTAAACTTTCCTCTAATTTGGGAGCACCTAAGTTATGCGCTTCGTCGCCAATGATTAAACTTTTTTCCGGGAAGTACTTAAGTTGAGATTGAAACCCTTCGCTGATTAAAGTGGCGTTGGTGGTAATTATTGTGAGGAATGGTTGTTTTTGCGATCGCACATTATACAATTGCGTCGAAAGTTTATCTTGCCAACGTCGCAGATTTTCAAAAGCCAAAATTGGCGCTAAACCAAACTTTTCGCATTCTCGCGCCCATTGGGTGACTAAATGGCGAAAAGGACAGACAACTAACAAAACTTGTAACCCGATTTTTTGGTAAAGTTCGCTAGTAATTGCTAACGCAGTAATCGTTTTTCCGCTACCAGTCGCCATTTTTAAAGTGCCTCTACCTTGGTTAGCAAACCAAGATTCTACCGCTTGTTTTTGGTAAGGGCGCAATTGCAAAGATCCAGGAATTATCGGGCATCCCGGCGCAGGTTGTTTCCCTTCAAAGTGATAAGTGCCTTTAGCGGATGCTACTTTTAAAAGTTTGTTTACTGGGAGTAAAGTTTCAGCTTGAAATTGGTAATTTGTTCGCTTTTGAACTTGATAAACACCCTGAGAACTTCTTTTCACAATTTTCTAGCCCTTACCACTTTTTATTTATTGTAATCGAGAATCAGCAAATTTTATAATTTTGCTAACGCTTCCCTAATAGCCCTTTCCTTTTGCGGGTCATTTCCTTGAGCATATTCAATGGGAAAAGGTACTACGATATCAGGAGTTACACCCTTTCCTTCTAAGCGTTGGTTTTCATCAACATATACATCTGCAACTGCGACATAAAGCAAAGTTCCATCTACTAGTAAAAAAGGACGACCTGCGACTACTGCACCAGCCGTTTTAGTGCCAACTAATGAGCCAATTTTATCTTTTTGAAAACCATAAGCTACCACTTCTTTAGCACTGCGACTACCTTCATTTACTAACATTACCACTGGCTTTTTCCAATGTGAATAATAAGTGCTGCGTCTCCCATTGCGGTTAATATTAGTTAAGGAAAAACCAGGCTGTGCTAAAAAGATATTTAAAGCACCCATTGGCGCACCACCCCAACCATCACGCAAATCTAAAACTAAGGCATCTGCATCTTTTAACCGACCATAAATTAAGTCGTCTTCCAATTGTTGCTGATATTGGTCGCCACCATAAGACCAAATGTGAACATAACCGATTTTTTTCCCTTCTCTTTCGATTATTTGGGTACTGGCTATTTGAGCATCCAAAAACATAGTAGTTGTATCAAACATTTTCGGCGTTACTGAAATTTCTTGCTGACTATTAACATTAGCTTGACGCTGTATTTTAAGAGTAACTTTTTGTCCTGCTTTCCCGGCGAAAGATTGTATAGGGTGAAATGATTTTCCATCAACACTAATTATTTCATCACCTATTTTTAGTCCAGCTTTAGCTGCTGGAGAACCATCTAAAATGGTGTTAATAAAGGTTTTGTTATTCAAGGTTTTGGTGTAAATACCAATATCGGTATATTCAATTTTTCCTGATGGGAATATGCTCTTTAACTGCTTTTGTAATTCTTCGTTCATTGGGGCAAAAATGCCCAAAATTTGATAGTACGCTGGCTCGTTTTGTGTGTAAAATTTCGTGTGAGAGGTTTGTAATTCTCCCAGCATTTGATTGATAATAACTGCTGCTTGGTCAATTGTTTGAGTTTGGTTAATTCTTGGGGCATATTTAGATTGCATTGCTTTCCAATCTACGCCATTAAATTTCGGGTCGTAAAAGTTATTGTTAACAGTTTCCCAGACAGCATTAAAAGTTTTAGACTGGGTAGCCAACATTTGGGGAATTACTGGAGAAATTAGCCAGCTAAGGAGTAAAATTGAAATGCTAAATAAAATGATAAAAGCTGAGTTTCTCTTCCTGATGAGTTTGAATCTTTTCATCTCTGTATGTTTAAATAGAATTGATAACTTGTCTAATTTTACTCAATTTTTCTCATACTTGCTTTGAGTTATAATAAAGTCCTTCTTCTTCTTTCTTCGTGTCCTTCGTGTCTTACGCGCTACGCGCACGCTACGCGAACGTGGTTCAAAATTAATTAAATTAAAGGTAGTTTAAAAAATGTCTAATAAGGTTAAATATTTGCTACTAGGTTTACTAGTAATTGGCATAGCTACTTGGTTCAGTCATTCTTATAATTTTGCAATGATGGGATTGACAACTTTTTTAATTGCTTATCTTTCTAAGGGGATGCGGCGTTATCGATCGCACAATCCCAACTCTCAAGATGAATAATTTTTTAGAACGCAGATGAAAGCAGATAAACGCAGATGAACGCAGATGTATATCTATATTTACTGTGAGTTGCTTTTAGCTGTTCCACTTTCAAATTAGATAATTTGGAGAGAGGAGAAATTTACTTTAATCTTCTCCTCTGTTCCTATACTTAAAGTGCGTCGGTGACTATTTGTTGTGCTTCTTGCAGGATTTGTTCTAGGTGATTTTCGCTTTGGAAACTTTCGGCATAAACTTTATAAACGTTTTCTGTGCCGGAAGGACGTGCGGCAAACCAACCGTTTTCTGTAGTTACTTTTAGTCCGCCTATTGAGGCATTATTTCCTGGCGCTTTGGTGAGTTTCGCTGTGATTTGATCTCCTGCCATTGTTCCTGCTTTCACATCTTCGGGGGAGAGTTTACCCAAGCGTGCTTTTTGTTCGGGAGTAGCGGGGGAGTCGATGCGTTTGTAATAAGGTGTGCCTAAACGTGCGGTTAAATCTTGATAATGTAATCCTGGATCTTTTCCGGTTTTAGCTGTGATTTCTGCGGCTAAAAGATCCATGATAATTCCGTCTTTGTCGGTTGTCCAAACTGTACCATTTTTGCGTAAGAAAGATGCTCCGGCACTTTCTTCTCCGCCAAAACCAAAGGAACCGTCTAATAATCCGTCAACAAACCATTTGAAACCTACGGGTACTTCGCTCAGTTTGCGGTTTATCTCTTTGGCGACGCGATCGATCATACTACTACTAACTAAAGTTTTCCCGATCGCACTTTCTCCCGACCAACCTGTACGATTAGTAAATAAATACCAAATCGCTACTGATAGGAAATGATTCGGATTCATTAATCCCACGCTAGGAGTAACAATTCCATGTCTGTCGGAATCGGTATCATTACCAAAAGCGATGTCATAATCATTTTTAAATTTGACTAAACTCGCCATCGCATAAGGAGATGAACAATCCATGCGAATTTTCCCATCCCAATCTACGGTCATAAACCGAAAAGTTGGATCTACGGTTTTGTTCACTAAGGTAATGTTTAGCTTGTAGCGATCGGCAATTGGTTCCCAATAAGCTATATTAGAACCACCCAAAGGATCGGCCCCAATCCGAAGTCCTGCCGATCGAATTACATCAATATCAACTACATTTTCTAAATCGTTGACGTAGGGAGTAATGAAATCATAGAAATGAGTTGTTGATGCTTTCAACGCCGACTCATAAGAAATGCGCCGCACATCCCGATTGTTATTTGCTAACAATTCATTCGCCCTTTCTTGCACCCATTTAGTAATTTCTGGTTCCGCAGGGCCTCCAGAAGGGGGATTATATTTAAAACCGCCGTCAGAAGGGGGATTGTGCGAAGGTGTGATAATAATTCCATCTGCTAAACCAGTGGTTTTCCCTTGGTTGTAAGTAAGAATCGCATAAGAAACCACCGGAGTTGGCGTAAACTGAGCATATCCTTCCCCCGCAGCAATGTAAACTTCTACACCATGCGCCGCTAACACTTCCAAAGCCGTCTTTTGTGCGGGAGCAGAAAGAGCGTGAGTATCCATTCCCATGTACAATGGGCCATTAATGCCCTGACTCTGGCGATATTCCACCACAGCTTGGGAAACGGCGAGAATGTGGTCTTCGTTGAAAGTCCCATTGCTGGAAGAACCCCGATGTCCCGAAGTGCCAAAACTTACCTTTTGCAGGGGATTTGCAGGATCGGGATGAACTGTGTAATAGTCGTCTAAAAGTTTAGCAACATCAATCAAAATGTCGTCGGGTGCTGGCTTTCCCGCTAGGGGGTTGACCTTTTCTTCTACTGTTTGCATTGTGCCCTCTGTCCAAATCCCGTCATGCTTTTCATGTAAAGAATAGCTCGAAATGTCGCTGTTTGCGTCAATCAGACCTCTGCTTTCGATGAATGTAGAGACGTTGTATACAACGTCTCTACAAGGGTTCGTCTAATGATATTAAGGAAGTTTGATGTTGTATGATTCGCAAATCTCCCGCAGTTCTCGCCTGTAGCGTTCTCTGATGTTCTCAGGCGCTACAATCACGCAATCTTCGCCGTAGCGTCGGATTTCACGAATTAACCAAAAGGGATTAACTACTTGCCGCACGACTTGGCGAATCTCGCCTAAGACTTCGTTTTCTACGTCTTCGGTTTTTGGTTCATAAGCGTTTGCTAACCATTCTTTAAAGTGTAAATACACTTTAATGGAATCGAAACTTCCGCGCCAGATATCTGAGATTGGTTGGATGTCTTGAATGCGTTCAAATCGTAAGCAGCGGTTATGGCAAACCTCTGGTAAATCGGGGTTTTCCGCCAATGCGTCGGCTGTTTCTTCGCACCAAATTTGTAAGTAGAATCGTTTTTCGTAGAAGCGGACTTCTGCATAACGGACGGTGAACTCTAAATTTTGGTTTTGTGAGTTGCGATATTTCAAGCGAAAAGGCTGTTTAGCGTTGATGAGTTGGTCAATGCGATCGCGCCAAGCTTGAATCGGCTGAGTCTGCTGTTGCAGCAAGGCTTGACGGATGGGTGCTTCCAAATCGCCTTGATTCAGCAAAAGTGTAATTATAATTTCGGCATCCTTGATTTGACCTGCATCAATTAGCAGTTTAGTGGCTTGCCGTAAGGCGTTCACCTGCTGCTCGTCAAGGCTTAAAGCTTCTCGACCGACTTGGAGTTGTTGTTGCGCGATCGCAGCTACCAACCCCGATGGGCTGGGACTTTTGCCCCAAAAGATTCCTAGACGGCGTGCGATCGACTCTAGTTGCTCTTTGGTTCTTGGTGGAACTGAAAGTGTAAGTGCTTCTTTTTTGCGAGACATTTATAAAATATACATTGATTTTTGAAATTGATGTGCTATTCTATATTTATTGTAAATGTAAAAGCTTAATTCTGAATGCCGAAAGTATCCCAGAGCCTTATGGAAATTCCCCTTTCCATCGGGAGCATATACTTCTAATAACTAAAGCTCACCCTAATTTTTCAGTTATGTCTGATTACAGCATTACTCTTAAACCTGTATATTCCCGTCTTGCTGATGTACTTCCTGAAGGAGTAACCTTACCTCCAAAATGGTCTTCACTTTCATGGCATCAAGTCGCCACCTTTGCAGCACTACAAGACCCAAACATTGATGTTATATTTAATACAGCAATGACTGGAGATGGGAAGAGTTTAGCGGCTTACCTTTCTGCAATGACAAAGCGTACTTCAACTTTAGCCATGTACCCTACAAATGAACTGGCGCGAGATCAAGAAAAGCAGGTGCAAAGCTATAAAACAACATTTAAGCCTGAAAATGATCCGCAAGTTTATCGTTTAAATGCAGCTATTCTTGAGGATTTTATTGAAACGAAAAAACTGTCTTCAAAATTAGCAGGATTAATCGATCGCGCTGATAATTCAGAAATTTTGTTGACCAATCCTGATATCTTTCACTACATCCATGATTTCCGCTATCTGCGCCGAAACAAGGAGAGAAAAGGAGATAATGCCGATCGCTTATTTTCCAAAATTGACAACTACTACAACTTATTCATCTTTGATGAGTTTCATATTTTCTCATCGCCACAGATTACTAGTATACTGAATGCGATGCTATTGATTAAGCATACTTTTCCGGGGAAAAAGTTTCTCTTTCTCTCGGCTACACCCAACGATTTATTGCAAGAGTTTTTGTCACGTTGCGGACTCAGATATTATGCCATAGATCCTGTAAAGCAAGATGCTTATCGGTTCTCCCCTGCTGATAATTGGCGGCAGATTAGTTATCCGATTAATTTGAGCTTTACCCAAAATTTAGAGCCTAATTTACGTTCTAGTTATGACTGGATTTTAGAGAATGCTGAAACAATTATTTTAAAGTTTTTTCAGGATCATCCGGGAAGTAAAGGTGCAATTATTCTTAATTCCATTGCTTCTGTGAAAAAGTTAGTAACTAAACTAAAGGCGATTTTTGCACCTTTAGGACTGAAGGTAATGGAGAATACAGGCTTGACAGGCGAAACTGAAAAATCTATGTCAGTCGAGAATGCCGATCTACTTGTTGGTACATCTACAATTGATGTGGGAGTTGATTTTAGGATTAATTTCTTAGTATTTGAAGCGGCTGATGCTGGCAACTTTATTCAACGCTTTGGTCGATTAGGCAGACATAAAGGGTTTGATATCTATCAAGCTTATGCTTTGTTACCTAACTTTATTATAGAGCGATTGTTTGAAACTGATAAACATCCGTTAGAAAATGGGGAAACTTACGATCGCATCACTTTTTCTAATACTATTCGCGATCATTACGGTCATCTAAATCAGTTTCGGCAATATCCGAAGCGGTGGGGTGCAGTTCAGTCAGCTTGTGTGCATTTGGAGTTAGAGAAAAATTTTCAAATGCGACAAGGCTATCCTGAAGCAGCTGAAGGGTTTGCTAGTGATATCGAAAGTGCTTTGGGAGTGACTATTAAACAAATGAGAGCACAGCTTTTTCGCTGCATGGAAAAAGAGAAAAAGAAAATTATTGAGGAGGCTAGAAGTTTTCGAGGTATCAGTCAGCTAGATTGTGGGATTTATGATGCGACTAATCCTGATGAACCTGAGAAAGAACGGTTTAAAACTTACAATCTTCCTAGTTTGCTCAGTAACTTTTATTTTGAGTGGATGGAAAAAGCAGATTTTATCGAACAAGCCAAGAAATTAAGGTTAGGAATCAGCCGTTTTGATAAAGCTTTGTGTTATCTGAAATTGACTGGATATCGAGAAGTTAGGGAAGATTGGCAGTTTTATTGTTCACGGGATGATCTGCGTGAGATTGCTAAATCTGGCAAGGTGCAAATTCTCAAAGGTTTAGAGGTTACTGGGGGCAGCAATGATATTAGTAAGGCTTTATCTAGGCGGAGTTTAGTGTGTTTTATTTCCGATCGCGATCGCGCTACTTTGCGAGCTAAATGTGGATTGCCGATTCATTTTCAAGCTTATGGATTGAGCGATCGCTTTAATGGCAAACCAGATTACACCATTGCTTTTGGTCGATCGGCATTACTACTGGAAACGCTAATTTGGCACTGGAAGCCACAGCAGGATGAAGGATGGATTTGTTAGAAGCACTTGCAGCGATCGAATGCAGCGCACAGTCGAAACCTAGAGGAGGACGAGAAATGGATTTGTTAACAAGAATTTTGAGGAGAAAGGGTTTTGCCCGAAATCAGAAGGCGACAGTGTTTCAATCCCTAAGAGGTATTAATTTAAGTATTTCTACTTATGCAGTACTGAACTGCGCTCCTTTCTCCATATATATAGGATACACAATTTTGTCCCCGCCCATAATCTGATGGCTACAGTAACTCTTTAATCATAAGGCTACAGTAACCTTGACAATGAGGTAAGGTGGATGACATCATAGTGAAAACTAACCTCAAGAGGCTTGTTATGGAAATTAATCTCAGCGACAAAGATGTAGACCAAATGCCAGAACCATTACGCACTCGATTTCTCAACTGGCTGACTGAACATCTGAAAACCAAGAGCTTAAATTCGGCTAAATTACAAGTTTTTCAGCAGTCGAGCGAACCTAAAGCATTGCCCACTCAGTTAAGTTTCAATTTTGCAGATCAAACTTTAGAGGAAAAAACAGAAAGCTCTCGTGTAAGACTTACTGAATTATTTGATGCAGGTATTACTAAGCGAGGAATGGCTCTTCGAGTCAAGCTAAAGAGGGAAATAGCAAAAAAACGAGGTCGTGACTATATCAACGGGTTAGAAATTTCTGCAACAGGAACAATTATTTTTAACGGACATGAGTTTGATAAACCAAGTCCTTTAGCAGCACAAATTAACGGAAGTTCAGCCAACGGTTGGGAGTACATTGAAATTAAGAAGAATGACAAGTGGATTCTTTTAGATGAATTACGCGAAATTTGGAGAAAAACAAATGACCAGGGAAAATTTGCTGCATAGAATTTCGATCGATCCAAATATCTGTTTTGGTAAACCTTGTATTCGTGGACATCGAATTTGGGTTTCGTTAATTCTCGATCTTTTAGCTGGTGGAGAAACAATTGAGACAATTTTAGAAGAATATCCTGGTATAGAAAAAGAAGATATTCTGGCTTGTATTGCCTATGCTGCTGAAATGACAAGGGATGCTTATGTAGAAATTCCCATTAAAATTCAGCAGGAAACAAGCCAGTGAAAATCAAACTTGATGAAAATCTTGGTAGTTTGAGGGTTGCTACCAGATTACGTTTAGCAGGACATGATGTAGCAACAGTTAGAGAACAAGGTTTAATTTCAGCACCAGATTTTGAACTAATTAATATTTGCCGCGATGAAGGTAGATGTTTAGTTACTTCAGATCGAGGATTTGGAAATCGTCTACGGTTTAATCCTGCCAATTACCCAGGAATTATAGTAATTCGTGTGCCATCTCGCGCTAGTTTTGAAGACTGGCGAGAAGCTATCGAAACATTAATTCTGGGATTAGAAGAAGCAGATGTAACAGGTAAGTTGTGGATTATCCGACAGGGAAAAATTCAAGAATATCAATCAATTGAACAACAAGGGACAGAACAATGAATGAGGACGATCTTTATCAATGGTTGCATTCAGAAGATGAAGAGGAAGAAACAATTGAAAAACCTGAGCTTTTGACAATTAAATTGTTTAAAAAAGCAATTTTAGAAACTGAGGGAAATGAAGGCGATCGCATCCTAGAATCCTTTGCAGAAAACGTCCTACCGAATTTAATTAAACAGTTAGTAGGAGCAACAGCCAAAGGCGGTCAATTTACTGAAGAGATGCGATCTCAAGGAAAAAATGTCGAGCGCAGTAAAGAAGATCAGTCATTTATTTCTCATTTGCTTAATGGCTTATTTCCCACTTATCGAATCTTGAAAACACTCAAGACAGAGACAGCAGAAACAAACCCAGTAAAACGCAATTGCCACGAGATTGAAATTGCCTTGTTTATCGCTTCTTATATCCTGCACGATTTTGATAAGTTTCCCGATTATCGTAAGTGGTTAGAAGATAACGATCCTGATGGCAGATTTCAAAACCGAGATTGGCGAAAAGACCCACCTCATAAAAACGAAGCGCCTAATTTTGCACGCGATTATGTAGCAAAGAAAATCCGAGATTTTAGTTTGGATTCTCTATTAGGTGAAAACTGGCAATCTCACATTGATGATATCGTGTGGATGAGCAGTAACGCTGGAGTCAAATATGATAGCGATCGCGGTCTGGAAATTCGCGGATTACAACCTAAATTAGATGGTAGAATCAGAGAAACTATCGCAAATCTCCTGCGGCTTTCAGATTTATTCGCTTCAGTTGTTAAGCATCCCATTAATATAGAAATAACGAAAGAAGAAACTAGCGACAAGAAAGAGAGTTTAGCTGAAATATTGGGTAGCATTAGCAATCATCAATTAAAGTTTAGCTATCACTCGCTTTCAGATAATCGTGGTGTATTAACCAACATCATTAATAATGCGTTAATGGATGCTCATCCTAGTGAGTTTTACACGCCATTATTGTACTTACCAGATGGTGTAGTTTATCTAGCTAAAGTTGATGCTAATTCCATCAATACTAATGATATTCCTAATCAAGTTATTGCTAAAATCCGTAGTCTTTGTGCGGAAAGATTAAAGCAAAAAACCACAGGATTTAGTCGTGATGGTAAAGGTTTTAAATTTGCTGATTACTATTGGCTATTCTTTGATACGATTAAGTTAATGGAAGTGAGTATTGAAGCAGCTTGCCGACTCATTCCCAGTACTAAACCTTCCTCAGCTAAAAAACGTAGTGATAGCTTAGTTAAATTTCAATCTGAGGGTGATTTACCCAGTGAATTAAAAGTTGAATTTGCTGATGATTATCGGATCGATCGCCTTGCCGAATTTGGAGATATTCTTTGTCGAGGGATTTGGGAAAAGTGGCGCGATCGTTTCGAGAATTCCCAAAAAGAATTACCAAAAGCTAAACGTCAAACTCTACCGGAGTTAGACTTAACTCAAAAACTAGCTGAACACTTAGGTTTAGCTGATGAAATACCTGCAATTACAGCTATTCAATCACTCAAAAAAACAGGCGGTGTTCCACTCGATTGGTATTATTTAGCTGCACGATATATTCAGAGTAAAGGGTTAGATGATGGTGAACTTCGTGACAGAATGACTGGTATGGTTAAGTATGCAGCTAGTATCATTAAACCATTTCTAGAAGAGTTTACACTTCCCGATGGTTGGAATGATTTACGAACTTATGTCAGTAGTATTGTTTCATTACCAACAGGAGCAGTTGTTAAACCAAAAGCCGATCCATTTTTAGTTGAACTAAGTCGCTACAATGCTGCCAAAATTAATGGTAGAGGACGAGAAAATGTTTGTGCAATGTCTAGTTCTTCCTACACTGTAACTGAACAAATGGAAGCGGCAACTTTATTTACTCCCCAAGTTTACAGTAACCGCCAAATTTTATTTAATGCACAAGCAGCCAAACGTCAAATTTGCTCAATTTGGTCAATTGAGATTATGTTGCGGCAAATTTTGATGAATCAAACTAATGCTACAGGAGGTGATTTTGAAAGTCGTAAATATCGCTATCTCTATCTTTATCCCACTTACTTCTTTACACCGGAAACTAATAAGTTTCTGCAAAAAGCTTACAGTTGGATTGCGCGAACTCGATTTGATGCTGATATTCGCAAGCATTTAATTAACGATCGACAAGTAGCTAAGTTTACCCTTGACAACTATCAAAAAGTTGATTCATTATTGATGCAGGAGAATTTGCAAGCTGAAGACGATCGCACCTTCAAACTGAGCTATCCAGATCATCAACCCTTAACATTTTTCTTCTTAGCATTGCCACCGGGAAAAGATGCAACAGATACCGAATCTTGGGTAATGCCAGCTTGGTTAGCATTAGCTTTACCACTAATTTTAGATGTGAAAACTGTTGCTTCAGAATCACCAGTACCACCTTATATTAGTGGTGCTGATTTTGAAAAAACAGCTATTTTAGATGGCGAACATCAAGCAATTAGTTCTTTAATTAAGCAAGATGAATACCGCTTAGATAGTATTCTGCCAAAGACTCAGAAATTTTCACCACTTAATGCTCTCAGTGCTGCTTATTGCATTCATTTAGAGGTTAATCGGAAAAAAGACGGTAATCCTGATTGGGGGAAATTATCAGATTTAGCACGAGATCTAGAAACCAGTCCTCTTTATGTTTTCCACTACCTAACTAAATTAGTGCGTAAATTGGACTGGGATACAGCACCAATACCAAAAATCAAACTTTACCTGTATTTTTACTACTGTTTTGATCCTGAAGGAGAAGACATGAATCAACTAAGAGAATTAACTCGCCTTTATCGCTGTTTTTATCGAGCAAAAAGTCAATTTGCTAAACCTAATGCTGTTTTAAAACCGATTGATGAAGCAGCAGATGTGATTTTGAAAATTGATAAAGCTTTGGCAAGCGATACTCAATCTTTGACTGATGTAGTTGCAGCCAGAATTGCTAAATTAATGACGAATGTACGCCGTAGAACAGCAGAGGGTAAACCCACTCTGGCATTCGTAGATGGTAAATGGAAACCAGCCTTAAATTCTGAAGAAGAACGACAAGCAATTTATGAATTTGCTCAGTTCTTTGTTAAGGAAATTTTTGAGGAGACATTTAAAGGCGATCGCGCCCGTCTAGCAGGAACCCAACTTAACTTAATTCGGGACACCTGCGACTATCTTTATCGTCTAGAAGAAGATCGAGAACGGCAAAACATTAAACAACCTGAACCGGAAGAAATACCTGAATTAGAAACAGAAGTTGTTTGAGGGATAAGCTACCGAGTACCAGAAGATTTAGAACCGCTAATGCGGATTCTGATTAAAGCTTTAATAGGGTAGTTCACCCATTTCCACCAAATTCACACATTTACTGAGAGAAACAAAAATGAACTTTCTAAAAACAGTTGATTCCAAGCATTTTCATTCTGAAATTCCTGCTAAACCGATGGGTAAGTATGCTCATTTCATTACTGTTCGAGTTACTGAATCCTATCCTCTGTTTCAGACTGATGGAGAATTAAATAAAGCCAGAGTTCGTGCTGGAATTCAACATGGAGAAGCTATTAGCCGTTTAGCAATGTTTAAGCGGAAACAATCAACTCCTGAACGTTTAACTGGACGAGAATTACTCCGTAATTATCAAATCGGTGATTGGGAAAAGTGCGACTATAACGTTGAGTTTAGTAAGACAACTCCTGATTGTGTTCTTTATGGTTTTGCGATCGGAGATGCAGGTTCGGAAAAATCAAAAGTTGTTGTTGACACTGCTTACTCAATAACTTCTTTTGATGATTCACACTTGAACTTTACCCTTAATGCACCGTTTGAAAATGGTACGATGAGCCGTCAAGGTGAAGTTACTAGCCGCATCAATAGCCAAGATCACATTTTGCCACAAGTGTTTTTTCCTAGCATTGTGACGCTCAAAGATCCAACTGAAGCCGGATTTTTGTATGTTTTCAACAACATTTTAAGAACTCGGCATTATGGCGCACAAACTACTCGTACAGGTCGTGTTCGTAATGAGTTAATCGGTGTAATTTTTGCAGATGGAGAGATAGTTAGTAATTTGCGTTGGACACAAAAGATTTACGATTTGATGATGGAAAAGAACCAAATTCAACTACCAGATCCGCTTAATGAAGATGATGTTTTAGTTGCTGCTCAAGAAGCGATCGCTCAACTTATAGCTGAAGAATTTATTCCTCATACTGATTTTATTGGTGATGCACTCAATCCACTTTTATCAGAAGTGAAAGGAATTACCAGCGATGAAACGCAACTCAAGGCTATGTTGAATCAAGCAAATACAGAATCAACAGCTTATGCCCAAAAACACATCTTTAAGTCAACTGAAAAAGCTAAAAAAGGCAGTAAAAAAGCAGCTGCCAATGTAGCGGAGTAGAGACTATGACAATCATCTATCGCTGCATTTTAGAACTTCACGACAGCCTATATTTTGCTACTCGTGAAATTGGGAGATTGTACGAAACAGAACCAATTTTACACAACTACGCTCTCTGCTACGCATTGGGATTAGTAGATAGTGAAACTTACTCTACTACTGTTTCTGAAGAACATTCTTATCGTTACTTTTGCCCCGAACAAGTTCCTAAATATGAGGAACATTTAACACCGCTTAATCAGCAGGGAATTTATGTGACTCCAGCAAGAGCAGTTAATCATGCTGCTATTCTCAACACTTGGAAATATGCTAATAACAATTACCATGTTGAGATGGAGAAAACACAGAAAAATATTCCCAGCTTTGGTAGAGCAAAAGAAATTGCGCCAGAGAGTGAGTTTGAGTTCTTTATCATTTCGGAAAGAACTCTAAAACTACCAAAGTGGATTCGTTTGGGTAAATGGATGAGTAAGGGTGAATTAACACTTTCTGAACTTCCAAAACCTAAACGACATCAAGGGGGAGAATTTACTTTTCCTTATCCTCTCAATCCGCTTGATGTGATGTTCACTAATCAAGTATTGAGTTATGACACTATTAATATGCCGCCTGTGAGTTTAATTCGCAATGTGCGGATGAGAGGAGAATATTACACTTTTGAAGGAATGAAAGATAGTCTGAAAATTCCGGCGCGGATGCAGTATCGTTTTAGGAATTAATTAGAGATCTCCAAAAAAGATTGTAGAGACGTTGTATACAACGTCTCTACAAGGATTCCAGGTAGCGCACCTTTAATTTCTGGAGAGCCATTGCTAACACTTTTTAACTAACTAAAACTCCATGCCTCATAGCCTCATTCTCACCCTAATTCCCCAATCTCCGATTCCTCCGGGATACTTGAAAGGTAAACATCTTCATGCTTTGTTTTTAAACTTGGTAAGTTCGATCGATCGCACTTTGGGCACCCATCTCCATGACCAAAAAACTGACAAAGCTTTTACCCTTAGTCCCCTGCAAATTGGTCATCCTAAAACTACTGATTTTATCTTACAAAAGGAACACAAATTCCCCATTAAAGCGGGGACTCCTTGTTGGTGGCGCATTGCTTTGTTAAATGATTCCTTATTTGGCAATCTCACCAAACTTTGGTTAAATCTTAATCCCGAACAACCTTGGCATTTAGGCCCAGCTAATTTACAAATTACCAGCATTTTGGGTACTCCTCATAGTGATTTCCCTTGGGCAAATTACGCTACTTATGCCGATATTTATGCCCAAGCTTCTGAAGAAGAACGGCAAATTAATTTGGCTTTTTGTACGCCGACTGCGTTTCGGCAAATGCAATTTGATACGGCTTTACCTACTAGGGATTTGGTGTTTAATAGTTTGCTGCGAAAGTGGAATCAGTATAGCGGAATTGAGTTTTTTTCAGACTTAATTGAACCAATTTATCCTAGTTTTTTTGATATTCACACTGAAATAATTGACGATGCGCGAAGCAAGTTTATCGGGTGTGTGGGAGTGATGAATTTTCGGATTTTAGGAGAAGTTGAACCTGTGAAAATTAAACAAATTAATGCTTTGGCTGACTTTGCTCTTTATAGTGGCATAGGACGGAAAACACCGATGGGAATGGGTATGGTAAGGAGGTTTAATCATGCAAAATGATTATATTGCGATCGCATCTCTAAATCAATACAGTTATTGCCCGCATCGTTGCTGGCGAATGTTTTGTGCGGGGGAATTTATTGATAATCAATACACCATTGAAGGGACTAGTTTGCACGAACGAGTTCACACTTTGGGGGACGGACAACGAGAGGAAGTTTGGCAAGTTCGGGCGATTTGGTTAAAGTCAGAAAAGTATGGATTAATTGGTAAGTCTGACTTAGTAGAAGAAAGCCAAGGTTGTTGGTATCCAGTTGAATATAAAAGAGGACACAAAGGCGAATTTGATAATGATGAATTGCAAGTCGCTGCACAAGCTTTGTGTTTGGAAGATATGACCGGAAAAACTGTGAGTAAGGGCTATGTTTATTATGCGAAATCTCGCCAAAGACAAGAGGTAAAAATTACTGGCCAATTGCGGGAAGAAGCGATCGCCACTATCCAGTCAGTCACCACACTTTTAGAAACCGGAAAAATGCCTTTACCAATTTATTCTAAGCGTTGTCAAGGATGCAGTTTTTACTCGCAATGTTTACCCCAAGTCGGGACAAAAATTAATCGCTATCAGGAGGCGAATTAACAGGAAAATGGGAACAATTTATATCACGCAAGAGGAAAGTTTTATCGGCAAAACTGACGAACGTTTGCAGGTAAAAGCCGAGAAAAAGACTTTGTTGGATGTACCTTTAATTAAGGTGGATGGTGTGGTGGTGTTGGGGCGATCGACAATTTCCCCAGCAGCGTTAATGGAATTGTTACAACGGCAAATTCCTTTAAGTTTTCTCACCGCAAATGGTAAGTATTTGGGACGTTTGGAACCGCAGTTAACCAAGAATATTTTTGTGCGATCGGCCCAATGGAAAGTTATGCAAGAACCATCAAAAGCTACTCATATTGTTCGAGGTTTCGTGCGCGGGAAATTGAAGAATTATCGTAATAGTTTCCTTCGCGCTCAAAGAGAGAATGAAACCTTGAATTTGCAGGATGCAATTACCAGATTAGAACAAGTAATTGCACCGATTGACAAAACCGAAAGCATTGATTCTTTAAGAGGTTTGGAAGGTGCGGGAAGTGCGGCTTATTTTGGCAGTTTTGATAAATTAATTCGCGCTGAAGGTTTTAGTTTTGAATCTCGTCGCCGTCGTCCTCCAACCGATCCAATTAATGCCATGTTGAGTTTTGGTTATGCTTTGTTAGCGCATGATTTGCAAAGTGCAGTTAATATTGTCGGCTTCGATCCTTATTTAGGATATCTTCATACGGAACGCTATGGACGACCTTCTTTAGCGTTAGATTTGATGGAAGAATTTCGATCTTTGGTGGTGGATGCTGTAGTTTTAGCGGCGGTGAATAAGCGATCGATCTTACCCAAAGATTTTACTACAGAACCGCTGAGTAATGCCGTGCGTCTTACCGATGAAGGATTGCGAACTTTCTTAAGATTGTACGAACAAAAGAAACAATCAAAATTCACACATCCAGTGTTAAAAAAACAACACACCTATCAAGAAACGTTTGAAATTCAAGCCCGTCTTTTAGCGAAATATCTGATGGGTGAAACGCAACTTTATCCACCGTTGGTTCTTAAGTGATTGGGGATTGGGGACTAGGTACTGGGTACTGGGGATTGGGGTGCGTTTTCCAATCGTTAGATCCCCCCCAGCCCCCCTTAAAAAGGGGGGAGAAAGAGGTTCAAAGTCCCTCTTTTTAAGGGGGATTTAGGGATCAGAAAGAACGAACGCACCGATCGCAAAACTCAAGGAGAAAGAGGTTCAAAGTCCCCCTTTTTAAGGGGGATTTAGGGGGATCTCCAATGTGTTGCATTCCTTTTTAATTGATATGAAATAGGAATTTTCTCATGCACGTTGTTGTTGCTTACGATATTTCAGATGATAATCGACGCACGAAAATTCACAGCATTCTTAAATCTTATGGTCAGTGGATGCAGTTTAGTTTGTTTGAATGCAATTTGACTGATACTCAATATGCTAAACTGCGATCGCGCCTCAAAAAAAAGATTAAGCCTGACCAAGATAGCATTCTGTTCTACTTTCTCTGTGCTTGCTGTCACGGTAAAGTAGAAAGAATTGGCGGGGAAAAAGTACGCGATGAATCGATTTTCTTTGTTTAAATGCGCGGATGGGTGGGTGTTCGTTTTGGTGGTGGGTATGAAATTGGCTCAAATGCTTTTACCGCAAGGTTTTAACCACTCATCTACCCTGTTTCCAATCCGCGAACTCTCCAAAACCTTTGTCTGACTAGGTTTTCTGCTATGTTTACAATTCTTGATTTTTCAAGTTACTGGTTTCGATGTTATAATTTTTTTCATTCGCGGTATAGCACCTTGAAAACTTCATATATTCTACTTTTCGGGTTTCCGCAGACGGAAAAAACATTAATCCCTATCAGGGATTGAAACATCATGCTGAATTTAAGAGGACAGCATGACATGACCGACGGAAAAAACATTAATCCCTATCAGGGATTGAAACTATTAATTAATTCAAAATGGGAATAAAAGTAACAAGACGGAAAAAACATTAATCCCTATCAGGGATTGAAACAATCGCAAACTGGCTACTATCGTAATCAAAATTTAAAGACGGAAAAAACATTAATCCCTATCAGGGATTGAAACGCATTGGCATCAAGAATAAAATTGCGTTTGATACCGACGGAAAAAACATTAATCCCTATCAGGGATTGAAACTACAGCTTATCCAGATTCAATCATAAGCCGATAATGACGGAAAAAACATTAATCCCTATCAGGGATTGAAACGCTGTAGTTCCCCCCAAGACTTCACTCCCCAAGTACTAGACGGAAAAAACATTAATCCCTATCAGGGATTGAAACTTTTAGAATTATGGATGATAATTTTAATACTCAAACGACGGAAAAAACATTAATCCCTATCAGGGATTGAAACAATTAATAACCAGTTGACGTTGTTGCCAATCTTGACGGAAAAAACATTAATCCCTATCAGGGATTGAAACTAAGTAATAAGCATCTCTAGCCTTTGCGTAGTCCAGACGGAAAAAACATTAATCCCTATCAGGGATTGAAACCCTGGTAGCCCGCAACAAGCCGCTTTGCAAATCGGGACGGAAAAAACATTAATCCCTATCAGGGATTGAAACGCCGAGTAAACAATTTAAAAACCAGGGGGAGAAAGACGGAAAAAACATTAATCCCTATCAGGGATTGAAACTACTGGGTAGAAGCCGCGCCGGACATCGTGAATTGACGGAAAAAACATTAATCCCTATCAGGGATTGAAACAAATATTCCAACAGTTTTAACTTTTGATAAACATTTTGTTCAAGCTGGTGGTCAAAAAATGAGCATCCAAACCTACAATTCCACTAATAACATCTTTACCAACGACCAATAACAAGTAACCAATGATTAACAACTTATCTCTGTTTAATTACTACTAATGTAATATCATCAAATACTTTTTGTTCATTGATATAACTCATCAGATCGTCAATCACAGCTTGACGAATTCCATCAGCTGAAAGATGATGATTTTTTTGCAGAATTGCATAAAATTTTTCTAAGCCATACAGTTCATTTTGCGAATTTACAGCTTCAGTAATACCATCAGTATAGAGTACAGCAACTTCTCCCGATCGCAAAGTAATTTCCACCTGTTGAATAAACGGTGTAATATCTGGTTCTAACCCTAAAGGAAAACCTAAGTCAAAAGTATCAATTCGTTCAATTTTTCCATTATTTCGCACCACAATTAACTCTTCATGTTGTCCACTTAAACGCATTACTCCCGCTTCATATTCCAACAGCGATAATGTCATATTTTTGGGGGATTTCATCCGATTAGTATTGCGGTAAATAATTTGATTCAAAGCATTTAAAAACTTTACAGGATCGGTTTCTTCTACTGTTAGTAAAGTTCGCACAGCCGTCTGTGCCATAATCATCACCACACCACTTTCTAACCCATGACCTGTAACATCTCCAATACCAATTTTAATTTTACCATTTTGTTGCAGAACATCGTAATAATCACCACCAACTTCATGAGCAGGAGCCATAAAACCAGAAATATCAAGTTCGGCAATTTGTTTAAGTTCTTCTTCTTTAGGTAAAATCATTTCTTGTAATTGTCTGGCTATTTCTAACTCAGCACTCATGCGTAAATTATCTGTTTTAAGTCGTTCATTTAAACGAGTAACTTCTTCGTTAGAGTAGCGTAAAGCCGTAACAATTTTATTAAAAGACTTCCCAATTTGACCAAGTTCATCTTTATTTTCTAGCCTGATATCTTCGCCAACAAAACCATTAGTCATTCGTTTAGCAGCTTCGTCTAAATGTTCCACCGTCAACATAACTGCTTTGTAAAAAGCGATCCAAAGATAAATCACAATTCCCGAAATTAGCAAAACAAAAATAACAATTATTTGCTGTCTTGTTCTCAAATATCTAATTCTAGTTTGTAAAATCTTATTTAAAGCTTGAGAAATTTTATTTTCTAATTTAGAACTTAACTTTAAAGTTTGGTCAGCTTGATGTATATAGTTAAGTGGTTGTGCATTGGCATAAGGACTAGTGAGAACATCAAGTTGCTTATTTAATTGTTTACTAGTGAGGAGCAGTTCTTGTAAATCTTGATTAAGTTTGAGTCGTAAATCTGGCGAATTAGACTGATTCAAAGCTACTTCTAAATTGCGCGATAATTCTTGAGTATAATCTTTTAATGAACCGGATAATTGCACTAGATTGCCTCTCTCTTCCGGTGTAATTTCTTGATTGCGATTAATACTATTACCGAGAATTTTAATTTCGATTAATGTTCTTTGAATTTGGGGAAGTTTGGCGAGAATAGCATCGCTGAAATAATAAGCATCTAAATAAGGATCTAAAATTAAATTGGAAGCCTCTCCAACTTTGGCTGTGAGTTCGTAAGTTTGGGCGATCGATCGATTATAAAAAACATTCTTAGTTTCTGGACTCCAAATTTGATAATTTTCTTGTAATTGCTCCCAGGTACTTTTGACTTCATTCAGCTTAGTAGTAGTTAGTAGCACATTTTTCCATTGTCGGTCTTTATTAATTAACTTTTGGAAAATTTCCCCAGTTCTTTGATTAGCATTTTTAAGCTTATTTTGATAAATTTCAGAATCAAAGTTATACTTTAACTCTTGCTCAATCAAATAACTTTCAAAAATAGCTTCTCTAAGTTCACGTAAAGGCTGTAAATACTTAATTCCATAAGTTTGCTTTTGAGTAAAATCAATCCGAATATTAGTTTCCAATAAAAACAAACACATCATTAAAGATAAAGGCAAAGCCAGTAACATGGTAATCAAAGTAAATTTTTGCGGATACTTCAATTGATTCATTAAATCAATAGCTGGTTTAAAAACTCTCTTCATACATTTACCTTGATAAACAAAACTAGTAAATTTAATTAATACTAAAAACCCAACAATTACCCTTTTATTTTGAACTACTGTAGAAACATTGCACGCAACGTCTCTACAGCTACAACAATTTTTGTTGCTCAAAATCAGATACTTCCATTCTAGAGCGCCAGCCCACTAGTGCATCTGGGCAGAAATTTCCCACCTGTTCCACTCCAAAGATGAACAGATGGGGGGATGGGGAGAAAAAACTGATTGGTTATTTCTGCCGCGCTGCACTAGCAACTTGCGTTACTATCAAAAACTACTTTCCTGGATATTTGGTGTCAAAAGTAGCGGCTGATATAAATTATTTTGATAATAAAGCCTAAAAGCTTTGATGCAGCCAGAGTTGTGCGTGTTGTATGTAATTTTTAGTACATTAGTTCTACTCTAAATCTAGGAATTATAAAGGTATGACACACTATATCTAGGGAGTACGGAATGTGGGTTATACGTAGCCAGAGTATCCAGATAACTATATGTGAATGAATAGCGAGAAATTATAAGTTTTTTTTATATATCTCAAGTAAATGTATAAAAATATCAACTAGTGAAATTACTTAGGAAAAAAAAATATATATTATATATTTGGATAGTTATTTTCACTGAAAATCTGTAAAAACACTCACATCACAACATGAATCAAGAAAACAAAGGCTTTGTAGGACTTCCAGTAAAAAATAGGAGAGATTGAAAAAAGTCATCCTTTTTTCTCAGACTACTATATATGCTGGCCCATTTTTCTAGTCCAGCAGAATAGCTGTGTCTGATTTCTCTCCTGAAACATATACCATTAATCCATTTTATTCCAATTTTTCTCCTACGAACAAACTCTTCCAAGGGACGCATTTACCTCATGAATAACGAATTTGTTGCCAACAGGCATAACGCTATTGTTGTTATCGATGCTGCTGTAGCTGATTATCAGACTTTGGTAGCGGGAGTAGATGGGACTTATGAAGTAATAGTCCTTGACCCGGCAAAAGATGGTATCTATCAAATTACGGAGATACTGGGTTCTCGCAGTGAGGTTTCGGCAGTACATATTGTTTGTCACGGTGCTCCTGGCTGTTTGTATTTGGGAAATGCCCAACTAAATTTGGATACTCTCAAAGACTATGGTTTGCAATGGCAAAGTTGGAAATCTACACAGTACGATCGCACTCTTTTACTCTACGGCTGTAACGTAGCAGCAGGGGATGCAGGCGAAGAATTTATCCAAAAACTGCATCAGTTAACCGGAGCAAACATTGCCGCAACTCGCACCTTAACAGGAAATTCAGCCAAAGGAGGCAACTGGGATCTAGAGGTAAAAATAGGCCAAGCCAATTCACTTTTAGCTTTTCAACCTTCAGTAACGGCAAGCTATCCGGGTATTTTAGCTATTGGAATTTCCCTAGCCATCTCACCGAGTTCGGTAACAGAAGATGGGGCTACCAACTTAGTTTATACTTTTAACCGCACTGGCGATCTCTCTACTACACTAACGGTTAACTTCAACGTTGGTGGTAATGCGATTTACAACACCGATTACACGGTTTCTAGTGGAAATAACTTTCAATTTGATAGCAATACTGGAATTGGTAATGTCACCTTTGCGGCTGGTTCTGATACTGCCACCCTCACCATTACACCGACTAAAGACACAGATGTTGAACCAGACGAAACCGTTGAATTAAGTTTAATCAGCAGCAACAATTACAATGTTGTCACTAGCGAGCCAGTCAAGGGAACCATTACTAATGACGATCAGCCCCCGGTATTAAAACTCAACCTCAACAGTACAGTTGACTATTTCACGGGTTCTACCCCTACGATCGTTGCTTCCCCTCTGACGATAACCGATCCTGATGGCGCAAACCTAGATGAAGCAAGCGTAGTTATCTCTACTAACTTTAATGCTAGCCAAGACAGTTTGAGCATTTCCGGTCAGACAGGCACCAGTGGTGTCGTTGATGGTCTGACTTGGAAATACAATAACATCACAGGTGTGATGACCCTAAAAGGCTCTGCTTCCGTTGATACATATCAAGATGCTCTCAGGAAAGTCACTTACAGCAACAGTAGCAATACACCTACCAAACTTCCCCGCTCAATTCAGTTCACCCTTGGTAGTAACCTAGCGAACCCTGTAAATGGTCACTTCTACGATTTTATTGATGCTCCAGCTATTAACTGGAATATTGCTCGTAGTGTGGCTAACAGTAAAACCCTCTTTGGTCTAAAAGGTTATTTGGTGACTATCACCTCTGAAAGCGAAAACTCCTTTGTTTCGAGTAAACTTCAAGGTCAGGGATGGATGGGAGCCAACGATAGTGTTCAGGAAGGAGAATGGCGCTGGGTAACAGGGCCAGAAGCCGGAACTTTATTTTGGCAAGGATTGTCCAATGGAAGTGCGGTTAATGGAAGCTACACTAACTGGCAACTTGGTGAGCCGAATAATTACGGTGTAAACCCAGGGGAAGACTATGCTCACTTCTTGCCCACTGGTAAGTGGAACGACTACGCTGCCAATAATACTAATATGAACGGCTACGTCGTGGAATACGGCGGAATGCCTGGAGATCCGACTCTGCAAATTACTGGAATCGCAACGGTTAATCTAAAACTCAACAATACTGCTCCTAGCTTGACAGGCAATGCTACTCTAGCTCCTGTAGACGAAGATACTGCTAACCCGCCTGGTCAAACTATTAGCAATTTGTTCTCTGGAAAAATCAGCGACCCAGATTTAGGCGCAAGTTTAAGCGGTGTTGCGATCGTCAGTAACACAGCCAGCTCAACCCAAGGAAAATGGCAATATTCCACTAATAATGGCACTAACTGGTATGACATTGGCACAGTCGGAGATGGCAGCACAGCATTAGCACTTTCAGCCAGTAGTTTGCTGCGGTTTGTCCCTGCTAGTAACTATAACGGTACTCCAACTGCTCTGAGTGTTAGGGCATTAGACGACAGCTACACTGCTGGTTTTACCAATAATGCAACTCCCATTAATGTTAATACCAGTACCAATGGTGGAACAACAGCAATTTCAGCTTCTACTAGTACCATTGATACCACTATCACTCCTGTCAACGATCCCCCAACGGTTGCCAATCCCATTGCCAATCAAAGTGCTACTAAAGGCAGTGCGTTTAGCTTTACCGTTCCTGAGAATACCTTCAAGGATGTCGATATTGGGGACACCCTCAGCTATACAGCCACACTGGATGATGGCAACCAACTGCCTAGTTGGTTGATTTTTGATGCCACTACCCGTACTTTCAGTGGCACTCCTACTAATAATGAGAATGTGGGCAACCTCAGTATTAAGGTAACTGCCAAAGATACCTCTAATGCTACTGCCAGCAATAGTTTTGTTTTAGCGATCGCTAATTCCAATAATACACCTAGCGTTATTTCTATCAACGATGTCACTCAATCTGAAGAAAATAACGGTACAACTAACTTCAACTTTACTGTTAGTTTAAACAATGCTAGCAGTCAACCAATCACCGTCAACTACACCACTCAAGATGGCACTGCCACTACCGCCGATAACGATTACACCAGTAATTCTGGGGTTCTTACTTTCGCTGCTGGGGAAACTCAAAAAAGTATTTCAGTTGCGGTTAATGGTGATACCAAATCCGAAGCTGATGAAACTTTTGAGGTGAAACTCTCTAACCCAACTAACGCGACTATTGCTGATGAAACTGGCGTAGGAACCATCAAAAATGATGACCAATTACCTGCACAATTATCTGCAATTTCTATCAGCAACGCTATTGCCCAAAATGAAGGTAATGGTGGTACTGTCACCCACACTTTTGAGGTATCCTTAAGCAATGCTAGTTCTCAACCAATCACTTTTGACTACAGCACTTCTGATGGTACTGCTACTTTTGCAGATGGCGATTACAACAGTTCTTCTGGGACTCTGAGTTTTACACCAGGGGAAACCAAAAAAACGATCGCTATTACTTCCCTTGGTGATTACAAATACGAACCCAACGAAACCTTCAATCTCAATCTCTCTAATCCGATCAACGCTACGATCGCTAATGGCACCGCTGTAGGAACCATCAACAATGATGATTCTCTCCCAGGAATTGCTATTGCTGATGTCATACAAAATGAAGGTGACAGTGGCACTACTAACTTCAATTTTGTCGTTACTTTATCTAACCCCAGCTATCAACCTGTAAAGGTTAACTACGCTACTACTGACGGCATTTCCATTGCCGGAAAAGATTACAATAGTGCTGTTGGTGTTCTCACTTTTAACCCAGGAGAAATCTTCAAAAATATCTCCGTCGCTGTTAATGGCAATACAGTTGTAGAAACCAACAAAAACTTCTTAGTTAACCTTTATAACCTCTTGAATGGGACGGTCATTAGTAACCGAGCGGTTGGCACAATTGTTAATGATGATACTTCAGTAGTTGACACCAATATCAACAAAACCGGGAAAGAAAATACGCTGACTACTTTCTCGCCTACTGATTTTACCAATTCTAATAATAAGTTCAGCAAAATAAAAATTGTTTCTCTTCCCAATAACGGTATATTGCTATTAGGTAACAGCAATGTCACCCTTAATCAAGAGATTCCCTTTGCTGAACTAATCAATCTCCGCTTTATTCCCGCTACTGGTTGGAGTGGTACTACTAGCTTCAATTGGCGTGGATTTGATGGTGCAAATTATACCACTGCTGATACTACTGTTAACCTAAGAATTAACCCAGTTAACAACACGCCTGTTGGTAATCTTGGGGTTAGCGATCAAAATGGCACTGTTGATTGTTTCTGCGATGAAATTATTCATCCTGATGTTAATAATTTGCCTGGTGTATCAGCAGAATTAAATGCCACTGAGCAGGTGCGATCGATTAATGACGACAACAATTTACTGTTTGGTACTAACAGCAACGATCTGCTTCAGGGGTCTGCTGATGAGGACTTATTGTTAGGAACAGCGGGTGACGATAACCTACTTGGTGGAAAAGAGAATGATTTGATTTTTGGCAGTAAAGGACGGGATTGGATTTGCGTTAACAAAGGTAACGACTTCGCTAACGGTAACGAAGATGACGACTTTGTGAACGGTAATCAAGGTGATGATACTGTGCGTGGTGGTCAAGGTAACGATTTCGTTCGTGGTGGTCAAGGAAATGACCTACTATTTGGGGACAGAGGCAATGATACCTTGGCTGGTGATAAAGGCAACGATACCGTGTTCGGCGGTGGTAGCGATGCTTTCAGCGATAACGAGCGCGATTTAATCTTCGGTGGTAGCGGTGATGATTTGCTTCATGGCAACACTGGCAATGACTCGCTGTTTGGCGAAGATGGGAATGATACTATCTACGCTGGTAAAGATGATGACATAGCTTGCGGTGATGCAGGAGACGATTTGCTATTCGGTGATTTAGGCAATGACAGTCTATGCGGTAATGATGGCAACGACACTATTTTCGGAGGTATCGGAGGTAATAATGGTAACGATACTGCCAGCGATGACGATGACATTTGCGGTGGTGCTGGCAATGATTTGTTGTTCGGCAATCAAGGCGCAGATTGGATTAATGGCGAACTGGGAGATGATACCCTTTATGGTGGTAAAGGAGATGATACCCTCATCGGTGGCGATGGCAACGACTTGCTTAGTGGTGATGTTGGTAATGACTCACTCATGGGAGGCAACGGCAGTGACAAATTTGTGTTAGTTGTTGGTCAAGGTAGTGATGTGATTACTGACTTCCAAGATGGGGTAGATTCCTTAGTTTTGTTGGGTAATCTAACTTTCCCACAACTGAGCATTGTTCAAAGCGGAAATAACACTTTGATTAGTTTGACTAGCAATAATCAATTGTTGGCAACTTTGAATGGCATTTCTGCTAATTTGATTACTCAGCAGGATTTTATTTTTCTGACTTGAGTTAACTTCAGAAAAATTCGAGTTTTTGACCAATTTTGTCGAACGTCTTGTTTAAGAAACCAGGTTTATCTTCTCCATCTTCTCTGAGTTCTTTAACTTAGTAAATCTGGATACCGATAAACAGGTAATTCATCTACTCGCATTTCAAAGGGTGCATTTTTACTTGCAGGCGAGTAAACTCTAATTTTGCCTTGTTTGGCTATGCGTTTAAGTACGCCGCCAATTTTAACCAAAGATTTTAAAACTTTCCAGTTAACTATTTGATCCGGGCATTCAATAATTAGTGTTGGGACTTCGCTATAAGTGGTAATATACCACTCACAATTAGAGAGTAATGCCTGCTGTTCAGGATGACAAGCATCATAAAAATATTTAGCAAGCATCTCTTCCAATTGTAGACGTTGTAAAGTATCTTCCAAACCGGAAGCATCAGGTGGTAAATCTTCAAATGGTAGAGAAGAAAGATTCATAGTAATTCCCCATCTCTTTAATGAGACATTGCTGCTTTGGTACGGGGACAAGTTTCTAAGTCTTGATTCACGGGAACTTCAGGTTTTAAGCCAATCCAAGCATTTATTTTTTCTAAGTTAAATCCCACTGTTAGTACATCACCAACTTGAATTAATGGACGGCGAATCAATAAAGGATCTGCCATCATTAACTCTAATGCCGTGTTCTCATCTAAAAACTCAGGATTTACGTCACCTGATTTAACGCGAGGGGCGCTATAATTAAACCACTCACGAACAGGTAAATCTCCAAAAAACGGACGTAATTTTTCTTTAGTCCAAGTAGTAGTTAAGAGATTTTCTGGCTGTACTTGGTGTCCAGCTTCTAAGAGTAAAGCTTTTTGTTTTTTGTTATTGGTACAACCGGGCTTTTCGTAGAAAATTACAGTAAACATAGTAGGTTAATTTGGGAAAGTTGGGGTACAATTAAGTTAAGGGAAATTGTTGATAGCTGTACATGGTTGGTGATAGTTTATCAGCTAACAAATCAACAATTTTTTCAGGAGACATTTTGCTACAGCGAACTTTTCCTGGCATTAAAAGTACGTTAGGTGCAGAAGCACAACATTTTAAACATCCGGTATATTCAATAACTACTTGATTTTGTAAACCCCGATCGCACAAAGCAGCTTCTAATTCTTGACTCAGCTTTTTACCACCCCGTTTCATGCAACCAGATTTTTTACAAACTAATAACTTGACTTTTTTAGATTTAAGAGTCGATTCGACAATATCTACTGTTGGTAAGCAATTATTGAGACAATCTTCTCCCAAAGATTCATTAACTTTATTAACTTGATAAGCTGTTAATTTAGGTAAATCCGTAAAATGTTTTTGTTTTCTTTCCCCTGATACTTCAATGCGATCGCCCGGAATTAAAACCTGTTTAATTTTCCCCCTTGTCTCTTTCGGTAACTTAATTTGCAACACATTATTTTCTACCGCAATTCGCAAAGATTTAATTTTCCCACTGGACTTTTGTTCAAAACCTAAAAACTGTCCTTCTAAAAAGAAGCTTGACTGAGGTTGAAAACTACACATATCCATCGGGGTAACTCCTAATCTTTGCAAATGTGGACGCAGAATTTATCTCATTAAGTTTGTTGTAACGACTTTAGTCGTACATTCTGGGAATAAAAGCACTGAAGTGCTCACAACGAACCTGGTTTGTTGTAACGACTTTAGTCGTACATTCTGGGAATAAAAGCACTGAAGTGCTCACAACGAACCTGGTTTGTTGTAGCGACTTTAGTCGTACCTTCCTAAATCAAAACGCAGTGACGCTAAATATGATGGGATGGTGCGTTACGTTATCACGCTTCGCACCCTACAAAAAATTCAATTTAGTCGCGGATCACCTTAGCCTCTACAGTCATAGGTAAACTTAAAGTATCGGTTAAATCAGGAATTACTAATTCCCAACCATTTGCCAAAACAAAATGTTTACCTTCCGAAACTTCCTTTTCGCTGACAACTTCCTCTTCTAAATCTTTTTTGGGTACATAAGCAATTAAATGTCCAGCGCAATTATGACGCAACATTACTTTCATAAAATTCCTCCACTAGTTCCAATTCTTTTTTTCGGCAACCGACTATTATGCCTCTCTCTACAAAATGTACTGCATAAATATAGTACATTTGCAAATAATCACCTATACCAACTATATACCCAACGTCGCCTTTTTTAGCTAAAGTTTCTCCGATTTCTTTATTAGGAAAAGTTCCATCATTGCGGATTAACTTTTTCACTTTCACCTTGTCTTCCATATCAAAAGCAGGTGGGCCAAATAATTCATTTTCATCTGATGCCGATCCCATGACTAATCCTCCGAGTATTAACTAAGTTCAACAATTCTTCAACATTTAAACCGCGTTTAACTTGTCCTGAAAGCTGCCGGACTTTTTCTAAAAGGGAATCAATTTCTGATGGTTCTAGAACAATATTATGCTGTTCTAATACATTAATAAGTAGATGCTTCCCGGAATGTTTGCCCACAACTAAACGCCGTTCCCAACCTACTTCTTCGGGAGCAAATGGCTCATAAGTTAAGGGATTTTTCAACACACCATGAGCATGAATTCCTGACTCGTGAGCAAAGGTATTTTGACCGACGATTGCTTTCCAAGGAGGAACTTCATTTCCTGATGCTTTGGCGACTAATTGTGAGAGTTCTTGAAACTTGCGGGTATTGATACCGAGATCCATTGCATAAACTCGTTTCAACCCCATGACTACTTCTTCTAATGCAGCATTACCTGCTCTTTCTCCCAATCCATTCACAGTAGTATTGACTGATTTTGCACCTGCTAAAATTCCGGCGATCGCATTTGCAGTTGCCATCCCCAAATCATTATGAGTGTGCATTTCAATGGGAATTTGTAAGTGCGAAACTAACCGTTTAACTTTAGCGTAAGTACTAAAAGAATCGAGTATTCCTACTGTATCACAAAAACGAAATCTAGAAACACCTAATTCTTGAACTAAGAGTGCTACATCTAAGAGAAAACTTTCATCTGCTCTCGAAGAATCCTCACCTCCAACTGAAACAAACAAACCTTTATCTAAGGCGAAATTAACGCTATCTTTTAGTCGAGACAAGATTAACTGCCATTGTCCTTGAAACTTGGCATTAATTTGAATTTCCGAAACAGGAATCGAAATATGAACTCGTTGCAAACCACAAGCTATAGAAGCTTCAATATCAGCTAAAACTGCGCGGTTCCAACCCAAAAGTTTGGCAGACAAACCAGCTTCTACCACAGTAGAAATTGCCTTTTGTTCTTCTTGACCCATCGCCGGAATGCCAATTTCTAATTCTTGCACTCCAATGCTGTCGAGAAAAAGAGCGATCGCCAATTTTTCTTCTATAGTAAAAGCCACACCAGCGGCTTGTTCGCCATCCCGGAGAGTCGTATCATTAATCTGAATAATTTCACTCATGGTACTGCACAAGTTTAAAGTTTCCAATCTTTAGGAGGTTGCATTTCCAACCAATCAAAAATTCTCGTTAACTGCTCGATCGAGATTAATCCATACTGCCAAAGTAACATCGGTAAAGGGTCATGCCATTGCTGATGAGTACGGAGTGCCATTGCGATCGCAGAACTAGAAATCTGTAAATCATCTTGGAGAAAGTTGATGAATTCGCTAAACTTAAAACTGCGTTCCATGACATTACCTCCCGTACTTGGATTAATCTAACTGGAATTACTAAAATCCCCGGAAATTTTAGTTCGCCAACAGCGTTCTAACCAATCAACTAATTCTGCACGAGAAGCTATAAATTGCTGCACAGTACTGCGAACTAGAATTGCTTCAATACTGTTATTTACCTCAACTCGCAGCGAACCATCATGAGGACACCAGCAAGAAATCATTAACTCTTGCAACCGATGATAAACTTGCCAACGATTCGGACGAGAAATTTCGACAATCTGACTAGCTAAAGGCGGAAAATTAGGAGAGTCAAACATAATTTTCTTGATTGATTCTCTGTAAATTTTTCAGGTCTTTGACTTGTTGTTCCAATTGTTCAATGCGATCGAGCAAACCGCGAATCACAGTTGCTTCCGTATCAGGTAACTTGCCATGTTCCAAAGGACAACCTTTACCCTGCTTAGAAACAATTCGACCCGGAATTCCTACCACTGTGCAATCAGTAGGAACATCGCGCAGCACAACCGAACCAGCACCAATGCGGACATTATCCCCAACGCGGATATTACCCAGCACCTTTGCACCAGCACCCACCACCACATTGTTTCCTACAGTAGGATGGCGTTTACCGCTTTCCTTCCCCGTACCGCCGAGAGTAGCACCTTGATAAATTAGCGAGTAATTGCCAACGATCGCAGTTTCGCCAATCACTACTCCCATGCCATGATCGATAAACACACCAATCCCTATCGTTGCACCAGGATGAATCTCAATTCCCGTGAACAATCTGCCAATGTGCGAAATCAAACGTGGGAAAAAACTGACCTTGTGTGCGTACAACCAATGGGCGACGCGATGCAAACACAGAGCATGAAAACCAGGGTAACAGATAATCACCTCAAGCCAATTCCGCGCCGCTGGGTCTCGCTCAAAGATAATCCGAAAATCTGCCAGTATTGCATTTAATCCTAGAGAATCGCTCTTTTTGGAACCAGATCCAGGAGTCTCAGAACTAGGAGAACACCTAAACCTCTGGAATAGAGATACTTTATCAGTCGGTTTGGTAGAAGGCAGTAGCATCGACAGAGGAACCAACGCTGTTCTCCTGCTTATAACAAATTGATTTTTAAAGTTGCGATCGTTCTGAGTGGATTGGAATTATTAGACTTATTAACCTTGCACTCAAAGTCCTCAAAACCTCTCTATTTAATAGATAAAAAAAACTTTGGGGGTAGGGGGTCGAGTATTTTTCCCATCAGGTACAAGTATTTTTTATTGGGGGTACTGGCATTTTTGTACTCAAAACCCAACCCCAACCTCCTTAACTGGTAAGGGTTTTAGCCTAATATCATTATCAAAAAAATCTGTACTCACAGGTCGATCGATCCCCCCTAACCCCCCTTAACAAGGGGGGAACTGGATTACTCCTCGTCTCCTCGTTCCCAGGTGGAACCGGGGAATGAGATCTGGGAGGTAGAACCTCTCTTGCCTTCTACCTTCTGCCTTCTGCCTTCTACCTTCTGCTTTTCCCAGCAAGTGTAACAAATTTTGTCACAATGACTACCGTTTAAAATTAAAGTGCTATTTTGGATACATAATCACAATTTAATTTGCAAATCGCACCTGTTCCAAAATCGCCTTAAATAGATTTTGAGTACAGGATTGGAAACCAAAAAACAGGCGTAAAAAACCATCAAACCTTTGCTATATAAAGGTTTACGCCTGAGTACAAGCTATTCTCGTACCCCTTACCAGAAATACTCACACCTCTACCCGAAAATACTAGTACCCTCACCCCGAAAAAAATTTTCGATCTATATCAGCGTATGGTTTGAGGGCTTGAGTACAAATCTAATAAATTCAATAAATCTGAATCCAGGGCAAAAGTTCGGGCTGGTTGAAGACCTGTTGGTATAAATCCAATAACGTCAGGCACTTAAATTTCAGCAGAAGACCAAAACAAAGTTCGCTTCTTTTGCAGCTAAGTGTACTTACGCCGGAAACACAGCAAGTTACTGGGAAATTCGATGTCTTCAACCACAACATTAGTCACGACGACACCGGAAGCGATAAAGTCAGATGCGACCACTGCTAAAACCAAAAAATCTGGCGGTTGCGGTTGCAGTTCTTCTTCCACTGAAACAACCCTCGACGAAAAAATTAAAGAACGCATCGCCAAGCACCCTTGCTACAGCGAAGAAGCACACCACCATTACGCTAGAATGCACGTTGCAGTTGCACCAGCTTGCAACATTCAATGCAACTACTGCAACCGTAAATATGATTGCGCCAACGAAAGTCGCCCTGGAGTAGTTAGTGAACTCCTGACACCGGAAGAAGCCGCACATAAAGTATTGGTAATCGCCGGAAAAATTCCCCAAATGACCGTTTTAGGAATTGCGGGCCCCGGAGATCCATTAGCCAACCCAGAAAAGACTTTCCGCACCTTTGAATTGATTGCTGACAAAGCCCCAGATATTAAACTGTGCTTGTCTACCAATGGTTTAATGCTTCCCGATCATGTCGATCGCATCAAGCAACTCAACGTCGATCACGTCACCATAACTATTAATATGGTAGACCCGGAAGTAGGAACCAAAATTTATCCTTGGGTACACTACAGACGCAAACGTTACAGAGGTATCGAAGGAGTTAAAATCCTCCACGAAAGACAGATGGAAGGCTTACAAGCCCTCAGAGAAGCCGACATCCTCTGCAAAGTCAACTCCGTAATGATTCCCGGCATTAACGACGAACATTTAGTTGAAGTTGACAAAGTAATTCGGGAAAATGGCGCATTCTTGCACAACATTATGCCCCTGATTTCCGCACCGGAACATGGTACACACTTCGGTTTAACCGGGCAACGCGGGCCTACACCCAAGGAACTGAAGGCGCTACAAGATAACTGTTCCGGCAATATGAAAATGATGCGCCATTGCCGTCAGTGTCGCGCTGATGCGGTGGGATTGTTAGGTGAAGACCGTTCTCAAGAATTTACCAAAGATAAGTTCTTGGAAATGGCACCTGAATACAACCTAGAGAAGCGTCAAGAAGTTCATGCAGCTATTGATAAGGTTCGGGAAGAACAAGAAGCTATCAAAGTTGCCAAAGCGATCGCTAAGAAAGCTGCTAACACTCCCAAAATCTTAGTTGCAGTAGCAACCAAAGGAGGCGGTTTAGTTAACCAACACTTCGGTCATGCCAGAGAGTTCCAAATTTACGAAGTTGATGGCGTAAGCGCCAAATTCGTCGGACACCGCAAAGTTGAACAATACTGCCAAGGCGGTTTCGGTGAAGAGGAATCTTTAGACGGCATGATGAAGATGCTAGAAGATTGCAAAGCTGTCTTAGTTTCCAAGATTGGTCATTGTCCCCAAGAAACTTTGCAAAAAGCCGGAATTGAACCAGTGGAAGCTTACGATTTAATCGATAAAGTGGCTTTGGAATTCTATCAAAAGTGGCTCTCCACTCAAACTGCAACAGTGTAACTTCCCTACGGGGGTTATGAGTTACGTCGATAAGTTATGAGTGATGAATAAATTCAAAACTCTTTACGGGCGGGTTT
This sequence comes from [Phormidium] sp. LEGE 05292, assembly GCF_015207735.1. Lineage (GTDB taxonomy): Bacteria > Cyanobacteriota > Cyanobacteriia > Cyanobacteriales > Aerosakkonemataceae > Floridanema. The sequence goes on along the minus strand of NZ_JADEWG010000034.1, from coordinate 5,295 downwards.
AGTACACAATCTTTGTCTCTGACAAATAATCTCTAGGCAAAACCCGCCTCTACACCTCAAAACTCAAAACTCTAAAAGGAGGGGCAATGACTTACACAATTACGAATAACTGTATTGCTTGCGATCGCTGTTTACCTCAATGTCCAACTAAAGCAATTTCTGTTAAAGGACAGACCTACCAAATAGACTCTAACTTATGTAATGGTTGCGTCGGTTTTTACAGCATTCCCCAATGTCAAGCGGTTTGTCCGACTAATAATGGTTGTGTTCGTAGATTAAGTGCTATTGCCTCTTCTGAGGATTACTGGGAGTCTTGGTTTAACACCTATAACCACTTAGTTAATCGCATCAGTAAAACTAAACAAGACCCTTACTGGCAGAAGTGGTTTAACACCTATTCTCAAGAACTTAAAAGAGTCATTGTATCTCGTTAATCTCAGACTATAGGAGCAGCATTATGTCAGTAATTTATTTAGATAACAACGCAACTACAAGAGTTGATGAAGCAGTTTTAGCGGCAATGCTGCCCTACTTAAGTGAGTTTTACGGTAATCCTTCTAGTATGCACACCTTTGGTGGTCAAGTTGGCAAAGCAGTTAAACAAGCCAGAGAACAAGTTGCCGCTTTGTTAGGTGCAGAATCTACCGAAATCGTCTTTACAAGTTGTGGCACAGAAGGTAATAATTCAGCTATTCGCGCCGCTTTAGCAGCACGTCCGAACAAAACTCACATTATCATTTCTCAAGTTGAACACGCTGCTGTTTTAAATCAATGTAAACAGCTAGAAAATCAAGGTTATACTGTTACTTATCTTTCCGTAGATGGTCAAGGACAAATCGATTTAGCTGAGTTGGAAGCATCCCTCACGGGTAACACAGCTTTAGTTTCAATTATGTATGCTAATAATGAAACTGGTGTGGTGTTTCCGATCGAACAAATCGGTCAAATCGTTAAAGAAAATGGCGCGATCTTCCATGTAGACGCAGTGCAAGCAGCAGGCAAAATTCCTCTGAATATGAAAACCAGCACTGTGGATATGATGACAATTTCCGGTCACAAATTGCACGCACCCAAAGGCATTGGGGTTTTATATGTCAGAAAAGGTGTGAGATTCCGTCCGATGTTAATTGGCGGACATCAAGAAAAAGGAAGACGTGCAGGAACAGAAAATGTACCGGGAATTATTGCGCTAGGACAAGCCTGTGAATTAGCACTACAACATCTGGATAATGTATTTGAAGAACAAGCCTTGCGCGATTTGTTAGAACAAGGTATTCTTAATACTATCCCTGATACAGTAGTTAACGGACATCCCAAATATAGACTTCCCAATACTACTAATATTGGCTTTAAATATATCGAAGGTGAAGCAATTCTACTTTCCATGAATCAGTATGGAATTTGTGCTTCCTCTGGTTCGGCTTGTACTTCTGGTTCTTTAGAACCCTCCCATGTTTTACGAGCAATGGGTTTACCTTATTCAGTGTTACATGGTTCGATTCGGTTCTCCTTGTCTCGTTACACCAAACAAGCAGAAGTCGAAAAAGTCTTATCAATACTGCCACCAGTTATTGAGCGTTTAAGAGCTTTATCACCTTTCAAAAATGACCAGGAAGCCTGGTTGCAAGAGCAGGAAAAAGCCCTTGCTGCAACTCCTAAATAAACTGACGGATTTGCTTTTCCAAATTTTTATCAAACTGCAACATTTACAACAGAAATCGCCAAGGCTATGTGGGAATATACAGATAAGGTAATGGACTTGTTCTACAATCCAAAAAACCAGGGGTTGATAGAAGCAGCAGACAAACCAGGAATCAAAGTTGTTACGGGAGAAGTAGGTAGCATTGCTTGCGGAGATGCCCTCAGATTACACCTCAAAGTTGATGAAGCAACTAATATAATTCTAGATGCTAAGTTTCAAACCTTTGGTTGTGCAAGTGCGATCGCTTCTTCCTCTGCCTTAACCGAAATGATTGTCGGCATGACAGTCGATCAAGCTTTGAACCTAACCAACAAAGAAATTGCCGAATACTTAGGCGGATTACCCGAAGAAAAAATGCACTGTTCCGTAATGGGGCAAGAAGCATTAGAAGCAGCGATTTACTCCTACAAAGGTATCCCGCTAGCGCATCATGAAGAAGACGAAAGTGCCATGATTTGTCGCTGCTTTGGGATTACAGAAACCAGGATTAAAAAGACGATTAAGGAAAACAATCTCACCACTGCTGAACAAGTCACAAATTATATTAAAGCCGGGGGCGGTTGCACTACTTGTTTATCAGATATTGATGATTTAATTACCGATGTTTGGGAAGGAGTCGAACAAGAAAAAATTCTAGTTCCTGTAATTGAACCAGAAACAGATACCTTACCTAAGTTAACCAACCTGCAAAAAATCACTCTCATTCAAAAAGTTCTAGAGACAGAAGTTAAACCATTCTTAGCCGCAGATGGCGGAGACGTTGAACTCTACGACGTAGAAGGCGACAAAGTAAAAGTTGTACTCAAAGGTGCTTGCGGTTCTTGTCCTAGTAGCACAGTAACTTTGAAAGTTGCGATCGAACAAAAATTACAACAATTAGTATTACCAAGTTTAGTTGTTGAATCAGTCTAAAAATCAGGAAAAAGAATCATGAAAAGTTATCAATATTCCCCAGGATTGCCTGTGGGACGGTCGCCGCCAAACCCACATCTGAAGCCCAATCCATACTCAACTACTCAAGCATTCAAAGAATACACAGCATAACATTAAGGAGACAAACCAATGACTGACGAAAAAATTAGACAGATTGCGTTCTACGGCAAAGGCGGTATCGGCAAATCCACAACTTCTCAAAATACGATCGCAGCAATGGCAGAAATGGGCCAACGCATCATGATCGTAGGTTGCGACCCCAAAGCAGACTCTACCCGTTTGATGTTACACAGCAAAGCCCAAACCACAATTCTCCACTTAGCTGCTGAACGGGGCGCTGTAGAAGATTTGGAACTCGAAGAAGTATTGTTGACCGGATATCGTAATGTACGTTGCGTTGAGTCTGGTGGTCCAGAACCCGGTGTAGGTTGCGCTGGACGTGGCATCATCACCGCTATTAACTTCTTAGAAGAAAATGGCGCTTATGAAGACCTCGATTTCGTATCTTATGACGTATTAGGCGACGTTGTGTGCGGTGGTTTCGCAATGCCTATTCGTGAAGGAAAAGCACAAGAAATCTACATCGTTACCTCTGGTGAAATGATGGCGATGTACGCAGCTAACAACATTGCACGAGGCGTTCTGAAATATGCACACTCTGGCGGCGTTCGTTTAGGTGGTTTGATTTGCAACAGCCGTAAAGTTGACCGGGAACTCGAACTAATCGAAACCTTGGCAAAACGTCTGAACACCCAAATGATTCACTTTGTTCCTCGTGACAACATTGTTCAACACGCAGAACTACGTCGGATGACTGTTAACGAATATGCACCCGACAGCCAACAAAATGAAGAATACAAGCAATTAGCTAAGAAGATCATCGATAACAAGAACCTCACTGTTCCAACTCCAATCTCTATGGACGAACTGGAAGACTTGTTAGTTGAATTCGGTATCTTGGGCGGTGAAGACGAATACCAAAAAGCACTCGAAGCAGACAAGGCAAAAGTTACTGTCTAAGTCTAATCCGTCATTTGTTAGGGAATGGGGAATAGAGATAGGTAGGAAAAATTCTTCCTCACCTCCCTACACTCCTCCCTTTCCCTACTCCCTACTCCCTACTCCCTACATTGAAACGAGGCTTTGAATCATGACAACAACCAACGACACCATCCCCACAACGAACGAAGAGAAAAAAGAACTACTTAAGGAAATTATTGAAGCTTACCCAGAGAAAGGTGGTAAGAAACGGGCAAAACACCTCAACGTATACGAAGAAGGCAAATCTGATTGCGGAGTTAAATCCAACGTTAAATCTGTTCCAGGCGTAATGACCACTCGTGGCTGTGCTTATGCAGGTGCTAAGGGTGTGGTTTGGGGCCCAGTCAAGGATATGATCCACTTGAGTCACGGCCCTGTTGGTTGCGGTTATTATTCCTGGTCTGGTCGTCGTAACTATTACATTGGTATTACAGGTGTTGATACCTTTGGTACCATGCAGTTTACCTCCGACTTCCAAGAAAGAGACATCGTATTCGGTGGTGACAAAAAACTGGCGAAACTGATCGATGAAATGGAAGAACTCTTCCCATTAAGCCAAGGTATCACGATCGAATCTGAATGTCCGATCGGTCTAATCGGAGATGACATCGAAGCAGTTGCTAAAAAGAAAGCCAAAGACATCGAAAAACCAGTTGTACCTGTACGTTGCGAAGGTTTCCGGGGCGTTTCTCAATCTCTAGGACACCACATCGCCAACGACACAGTAAGAGACTGGGTGTTGCCCAAAGCAGACCAATATCGCAAGACTCCCGAAGGTTTTGTATCTAGCCCTTATGATGTCAACATTATCGGTGACTATAACATCGGTGGAGACATTTGGCCTTCTCGCATTCTCTTAGAAGAAATCGGCTTGCGCGTAATTTGCCAATTCTCTGGTGATGGTACATTCAACGAAGTAGTGATGACACCGTTAGCAAAATTGAACTTGATTCACTGCTATCGGTCCATGAACTACATCTGCCGTCACATGGAAGAAGCTTACGGTATTCCTTGGATTGAATACAACTTCTTCGGCCCAACTCAAATTGCTTACTCTCTGCGGAAAATCGCCTCGAAATTTGACGAAACAATTCAAGCCAAAGCAGAAGAAGTTATCGCCAGATACCAACCCCAAGCAGAAGCCATCGTTGAAAAATATCGCTCTCGTTTGGCAGGCAAAACCGTAATGATGATGGTTGGTGGTCTGCGTCCACGTCACATCGTCCCAGCTTTTGAAGATTTGGGAATGAATGTAATTGGTACAGGTTATGAATTCGGTCACAACGACGATTACAAACGTACCGCTGAATACATCGAAGACGGCACCATTATTTACGATGACGTTTCTGGTTATGAATTTGAGCAAATCGCTGAAAAAATGAAACCAGATTTGATCGCTGCTGGAATTAAAGAAAAATATGTCTTCCACAAGATGGCGTTACCATTCCGGCAAATGCACTCCTGGGATTACTCTGGCCCATATCACGGCTATGACGGATTTGCAGTGTTTGCACGCGATATGGATTTGGCAATTAACAACCCAACTTGGAGTTTAATCAAAGCTCCTTGGAAGAACGAAGACTAAGGACTAGTTTGGGGACTAGGGGGCAGGGGAGCAG
>NZ_JADEWG010000292.1 GCF_015207735.1 [Phormidium] sp. LEGE 05292 | reverse complement strand
GGATTGGGGAGTGGGATGATAATATTTCCCAGAGTATTGGTAGTATATCTAATCTTGGTTTGGGGCGTTGATGGGCTTTAATTAAAGTGTTTTTTTCGGTGTCGCTGAGGGTTTTTCCTATTTCTGGATTTAGTAATAATTCTAACCCAGCTTTTGAAGCACCGTGAATGCCTGTAACTACAATTGCATATCCCGGTTGAGCATTTCCCCGGCGAATAATACAATCAGGATTAGCTTGTCCAAAAGCCGTAATTGAAATGGTGTTAATTGGCGATCGCACTACATCACCCCCGACAATGGGAGTATGATAAATTTGCAAACAATCATTCATTCCCTGATAAAGTTTTTCCACCCAACTAACAGATGTATCACCATTAACTGCTAAACCTACAGTTATTCCCAAAGGTGTAGCACCCATCGCCGCCAAATCTGATAAATTAGCAGCAGCAGCACGCCAACCTGCATCTTCTGGGGAAGTAGTGCGATCGCTAAAATGCACCCCTTCAACTAACACATCAGTTGTCACAATTAAAGATTGTTCTGGCAAAGTTTTAATTACTGCTGCATCATCGCCAATTACATCTGAAGGACAAAAGCGGTGTAATTTTTGCAGTAAACCTTGTTCGCCAATCTCTTTAACTTTTTGTTCCAACTTTTCTTCAGACATAACTTACATTTTTGGGAATCGATAATAAGTATTTCCATCATTATCTACTTCAGGATACGCCCCAAATATCTTCACTTGTTCATCTAAATATTGTTTAGCTAACATCGGTTCTACCCTAGCGGTTGCTGATAATTGAATCAACGAAATACAACTATCTCTATCTTCCAACAACCTATAAAAAGCATCAGTTAATCTTTGTTGTTTACTCTTAGATTCTGCTGCTCTAAATAGGACAAATCCAGTCATTCCCAACAAAGACATTACCAGTAAATATTCTAGGACAGCCATAATTTAAGCACCTGTTTTCAGTAGATAAAAGGAATGATTTTTTTAGTTTTTCGTTGATATGCTTGATATCGATCGCCAAACTTCTCGATCAGCATTTTTTCTTCTATATTAATTCTATTTCCTAACCAAATTGTACAACTAACTACACTTATTACTAAGCTAACAAAGCTTTGCAGAGTTGTACAATATCCGACTAGGAATAAAACATAGCTCAGATATACGGGATGTCGCACTTGACGATAAATACCTGTAGTGATTAATTGATGATTTGGTTTAATGGTGATGCAATCAAACAAACCCTTCAGCGTGCGAATCGCCAATTGATTAATTGCGATCGCTGACACTAAAATAATCATCCCCACCACCTGCCAAACAGTTTCAGTTTTTGACAACCGGGAAAAATCATAAATTGCCCACCAATAGATAATTACAGAAGCAATAAACTGTCCCGCTAAAGTTACCAAACCCGAAAAATCTTTAAATTGAGCATCTTCCTGATTCTTACTTAATTTACCATAGCGGCAAACTCGCCAAATATTCCCCGAAAAAAACAGTAAATAACCCAACATTAAAAAAATAACTTGCCATTTTTGGATTACGCCAAACAAAACTGCTGGTAACGCAATTAAAATGGCAAGAAAGGTGAACACTACGAACAATGATTTTATAGCTAAGGAAAAATTGCTCATAGTTACTTCGATGATTATTGGGAAAAAAGTTTAAAAAGTTTTGGCGATTCAAATCGCTACTACACAAACAAAACCTGCCTACGCAGGTTATTAAGTCCGCGTAGGCGGACTTTGTTTGTCTAACCCCGACTTTAGTCGGAGGAGCTTTTCTAAGGTTGAACTAAATTTTCTGCCCCTTTAATCACTTTCGCAGATTCAATTTTGTCACCTTGTTTCAGTTTTTGCAAAACATCTTTCCCTTCAGTGACAAAACCAAAAATGGTGTAGCGACCATCCAATAAATTTAAACCAGCTGGTGTTAATTCTGGTTCAAACAAGAAGAAGAAAAACTGGGAAGAAGCACCATTAACTTCTGATTCTGGTCTAGCCATTGCTACCGCACCGTAAGCTGAGAAAGGTAGCACAGGTTGGTCGCGGTAACGTCCAGCATCTTCTAGGGTAATGCCATAAAGGGGTGCTTCATCACCTCTGACTAAAATTTCTAGGGGAATAGCGCGATATTTTTTGGTATTTGGGTCAATAAAACCTTGTTCTTTTCCCGGTGGATCGCCAGTTTGCAGGACGTAAGATTCTTCAGCGCGAGTAAAGGGTAAACCGTTATAAAAACCACGTTGTACTAAATCGACAAAATTACCAGCGGTAACAGGGGCACTATAGCCATCAAGTACTAAGGTAAGGTCGCCTTTTTCTGTGGTCATTTTGACGGTAGCACGACCTTTGAGTTGGGGTAAATTGCTGTATTCGGCAGGTACTTCAAAGGGGAATTTTTGTACCATGTACTCTTCTAATTCCCCTACCAAATTCAGGATACTGGAAGTTTGATCCAACAATTCTGGTCGATTTTTCGCTTCAGCGGCAGCTTTGAGAGGAACGAGACTTTCACTAATTTGATTAATCAAAGCTTCGGCTTGGGGTTTTTGGTCATCTGGGATATTAGCTAACAAATCAGATTGACGATCGCCAACGATTGCAGCCGCCTTCTTGACATCACCATTAACCGTACTCCAACGCTTACCCCGCAACTGTTGGGGAATATCTTCCAAACTCTTTTGCAGTTCTCTAACTTGCTGATTATCGATCGGCAAAGAATACCGCAAAAGTGCTTTACCATCAGTAATAGGATTCCCCTGTGGTAAGCGACTCTCCCGCACACCAGCAGCACAAAGACCAATGGACAGGGTGACTAACAGTAACGCCAAAATGCCAGTTTTTAGCCAGCGTTTGGGCACATTCAGGACTGGAAGACTCAAACCAGACATAATTAGATTTCTGATATCGTCACAATTTTAGATTTTCCCACAATGGGGTAAAGAAAGGCAGAAGGCAGAAGGCAGAAGGCAAAAGGCAAAAGGCAAAAGGCAGAAGCTCAGAAAGGCAGAAGGTCAGAAAGAGTAAAGGTTAAATTTTTCCCCATCTCCTTGTCTCCTTGTCCCCTTGTCCCCTTGTCCCCTTGTCCCCTTGTCCCCTTGTCCCCTTGTCC
>NZ_JADEWG010000291.1 GCF_015207735.1 [Phormidium] sp. LEGE 05292 | reverse complement strand
GTCCCCTTGTCCCCAGTTCCCAGTCCCCATCTCCCCTACCTACTTAGCTTGGCTAGGTCGAGGAAAGCTGGGTAAATCAACAGCAGCTAATGATTTAATTTTCTTTGGAGTACGCTGTGGATAAACTATAGGTGAAGGCGAACTTGAGTAAGGTTTAGAATCAACCAAATCATCATTTTTAGCTACTATTAAATTAGGCGCTGTTGTTGGTGTTGCCGATCGCAATTCTGCTTCTTTAACCGGAGATTCTTCGGTATTTGGTGTGAATAAATTAGAGGGTTGGGGAATGACAGAAGTTTCTTGGGGAGTAACATTTACTATTGTACCTTGGGTAAGTCTTTCTAATTCTTCCCACATCGCTTCTTCATCTGCACCAAAATTTGCCGGGGGGCGATCTGTTGGGTCTAGTGATAAGTTTGGTGCTAAATTTGGATCTGATTTGGCAATTTCTAAAAATGGATTACTCAAAGATTCCTTGCTGGCTTCTAGCTGAGGTTGTGGTCTACTAAATTCAGGTAATATTAAATTTCTGCTACTTTCTTCTTGAGAATTGTTTGATTGTTCGGCTGAAATTTCTGAGGCTGCTGACCAAGGTTTGATTGGCTGAGGTTTGAGTAACAATTGCACTGCTTCAGAAATATTTTGAGGGTTGGTTTGATTTTCGGAAGAGTTCAGCAAGGCACTAATTTCAGCGTTAATTTCTTTGATGGTGGGCATATCGACACATTTATCTAATGCCGCTTTAAATTGCAGAGTATAACGCTGTTGTCGCTGTAAACGGTCTTGGAGTTCTTGGCGGGTGTTTTCGGTTTGCAAAAGTAGTTGGGATTGTTCGTTGTAACGTTGTTGAATAAAGGCGCATTGACGTTCTAATTCTGCGACTCGTTCTTGGCTACTTTCTAATTGGTGATTTAAAGTTTCAATCAATATTTGCTGACGTTGTGCGACTTGGTGAGAAGCTTCTAATTCGCGGAATAAGCGGCCTAATTGTTCTTGGGTGGTATTTAAGTCTTTGGATTGTTCAGCGAGTTTGGCTTCTGCGGTTTGCGATCGCTTAATCTGCGATTCCAAAGCTCGGTTACACTCATCTAATAATCTTTCTACATCTTGGACATGAGACAGCAAATCATTGTTTTGCTGTTGCAATGCTGCACTTAAATTCACCAACTCCAAAACATCGAAATCGTCTGTTTCTGTCTCAGCAATTTCAGAAATTTGAGGGCTTTCATTAGTGGAGTCAGTTGTTTGAGTGCTTTCGCTAGAGCTAGGATAATTCGCATCGGTAGTATTTACTGGCTCAAATCCTAATAACTCTTCTAAGTTAATATCAAACAGATTGCTATCTTCTTCTTCCTCTGCTGTTTCTGACTGTGATTCTCTAGAAATGTCTAACCGCAATCCGCCAGCATCTCCAATAAACGATCTCTTTAACTGTTCTTCGGCTGCTTCTTCAGTTGTAGGTGATGTTTCTTCTTCTGGGGTGTTAGGCTTTGCTGCACCCTGTTTCTGAATTGTAAAAGATATCTCTGGTTGATTTGGTTCGTTTTGTGCGCCTAAATCTGCGACCGACTTAATATCATTGGATTCAGTCTCGTTGGGGAAGTTAGTCGGTTGTGGCGTAGTATTATCGAAGGGGTTCTGGGCTTCACTCATGGCTCTAGTTCAAAAGAGTTAAGAATCCTGAATGCGTTCAAGAAGGCAGAAGGCAGAGGGCACAAGGAAAGAAGAATTGTACAGTCAGGTTTTCCTGTTGTTTTAACTATATAGTTATTTCTGTCATGCTGCACTAGTCGTCGCATTGTGAATAGCCTATCTTAGATCAGATGATTATTCTAGTGCAGCACAGCAAAAATGATTGAGCAATTGAGAACAGGTAATAGTATGGGCGAGTTTTGCAGATAATTTGTTGGTTAACAGACAAGAATTGTTACTCTCACCAGCCCCTTCAACTCAATACCCTTCTGCCTTGAAGCCTTCTTCCACTAAGTTATTAGCAACATTTTTAACTTTCAATCTACGGCTAAAGCTTGATTTAACAATTCCCGATGAATTAGTGCTCTGTCTACCAAGGACTGAATCTGTGCTGAGGATAGACTATCACCATTAGCATAGCAGTCTAACCAAGTTTGGGTAATTAACTTCGGCTCGTCAGGGATTTCTGTTAATTTCCATCCGGGAATTGACAATTCTTGCATTAGTTGGCTAACTTTTGGATCGTAGCTGAGGGCGAAACAACGACATTCTTGGGCTGCTGCCATGATCAGGCTATGGTAACGCATTCCGATCGCCATTTCCACTCCACGAAATAGTCCTTTTAATTCTCTGGGATCTTCGAGGGTCAAAATTTTACTCGCACCTGGTAATTGTGGTTGAATTGATTTGGCGATCGCTAAATCTTTGGCTTTCTGAAATGGTACTAATAAAATACAAGTTTGGGTAGCTTTTTGAAAGTCAATTAAAGCTTGAGTTAAATTAGCAATTTTTTCTGGGGTTAGTTGGGGATGTTGACGCAAAGTTACTGCTACTCTTGGGGCTGGTAAATCCCAAAGTCTTTTCACTGGTAAATCTTCTAATGCCCATACTGGATCGGGTGCTAAACAACAGGGAATTTGCCAATTTAATAGTAGGTTAGCCGAGGCGCGATCGCGCACGCTGACCAATTCACATTTGGCAAAAACTTGTTTAGCAATCTCCCGAATTATCGGACGTTCTAAAGGGCCAATTCCTTGCGCCCAAGCAATTGTTTTCAGTCCAAATTGTTTGGCTAATCCCATCAATCCGGCATAATAAATTGGACTAGCAAAACTAGTTACATCTTGCATCAAACTCCCGCCACCCCAAATAAAAACTTGAGCACTACGAATGGCTTTGAAGACTTGCCAAGCAGACATTCGATCGTAACTTTCCACCTGATAACGCTGCTTCGTTTCTCGCGGATTTCCCGAAAGCACCAAAGGCAAGACATTTTTGGGCAACATTTGTAACAACGAAGCTAACAATGCTTCATCTCCGCCATTGCCTTTGCCGTAATAGCCACACAATACTGCTCTAATTTGCCCCATTGTATTCATTGTTCTTTGCTTGATATTAGTTTAGGGCACAACGGAAAAAAGTTTTGAGTTTTGAGTTTTGATTTAGGGAGAGTTTGGGGAGTTCTATGTTTTGAGTTAGGGAGAAACTTAAGAG
>NZ_JADEWG010000290.1 GCF_015207735.1 [Phormidium] sp. LEGE 05292 | reverse complement strand
GAAGCAGGGGGACAAGGGGATAAGGGGAATTTTTATCTTCTCTTCTGCCTTCTGCCTTCTGCCTTCTGCCTTCTGCCTTCTGCCTTTCCCCAAATCACCATTTCAACAAATTAAACGCCTCCATATCCACCGTATCGCGGTTGCGGTAGATAGCTAAGACAATTGCCAAACCTACAGCTGCTTCTGCGGCGGCGACAGTAATTACAAATACGGTAAACACCTGTCCTTTAATTGCTTGGGAATCTAAAAAATTAGAAAAACCCATCAAGTTCAGATTTACGGCATTGAGCATTAGTTCGATCGACATTAGCACCCGCACAGCATTGCGGCTAGTAATCAATCCGTAAATTCCAACACAGAAAAGAGCCGCTGCTAGTAGCAGAAAATATTGTAATTGTAATTGCATGAATCCTGAAATTCCCACTCAAAAATTAAGCCTTTTTATCACTACCTGCGATTAACAATTCCTTTGGTCTTTCCGGTAAAGTTAAAGCAGGTTGTTGAGGTTTTTCTGGAGATATTGTTTGCTCTGGTAAGTACTCCCGACGAGCCAAAATAATTGCTCCTATCATTGCGATTAACAACAACACAGAAGCCAATTCAAAAGGTAACAAATAGTCAGTGAAAAAATGCTCTCCAATGGTGACAATAGAAGATTGAGCAGGGACAGCACCCACTACCTTTGTTGTAGACCAAGGAGTTGCCAATACCATTGTTCCCAGCAACACAAACAACCCAGCACAAACTAAAGCTGTTGCTCCTTGGCGTACCCAAGCATTGGGAAGCGGTGCAAAATCTTGCCTTTTATTTACCAACATAATGGCAAACAAAATCAACACATTCACCGCTCCCACATAAATTAGAATTTGTGCAGCTGCCACAAAATCAGCATTCAGCAAAATGTATAGTCCGGCGATGCTAATAAATACACCACCCAGCAAAAAAGCTGAATAGACAATATTAGCCAACAGCACTACTCCCAGTGCTGCACCAATCATCATTAATGACAGCAGTCCAAAAGAAACAATTTGAACTCCTTCTGCTAGATTCACAGTGTTTTGTCCTTTAATAACGTTAATTCAGGGATTGGGTACTGGGGACTGGGTACTGGGAACAGGAGATAGGGAGGTAGGGAGGTAGGGAGGTGGGGGAATTTTAGATGTAGTTAAATTATTTCCCCCATCTCCCTATCTCCCCATCTCCCCATTTCCCCATTTCCCCAGTCTCTATTTTTCTGTTTGTTGAAGAATCTCTTCTGGTAGTTTACCAGCACCGCGAGTTCCTGGTGGCAAATCGTGGGGGTCGATGACACCTTTTGGCAGGTAAACAAATTCGCGTAAAGGTGTGACCATTGGATCGTTTGTCACTTTATAAGGTAAGCGACCCAAAGCCACGTTATCGTAGTTTAGCTCGTGGCGATCGTAAGTCGAAAGCTCATAATCTTCTGTCATTGACAAACAATTTGTTGGACAATATTCCACACAATTGCCACAGAAAATACAAACTCCGAAATCAATACTGTAGTGTTTGAGTTGTTTCTTCTTGGTTTCTTTGTTGAATTCCCAATCTACTACGGGTAAATTAATTGGGCAAACCCGTACACAAACTTCGCACGCGATACACTTATCAAATTCAAAGTGAATTCGACCCCGAAACCGTTCCGAAGGAATCAATTTTTCGTAAGGGTATTGTACCGTAATGGGACGGCGACGCATGTGGTCAAAAGTTACAGACAAACCTTGACCAATGTATTTAGCAGCTTGAACTGCCTCTTTCGCGTAATCTCCAACCTGTTTGAGGAACTTCATAATTTTTTGTCATTCGTCAGTTTGTTTCTTGTGATTAGTCATTTTTGGATTGCCAATTTTAGATTTTCAGGTTGTTCAGCAAATCTAAAATCTAAAATCTAAAATTCAATGACCAATGACTACCCGCCAAACGCAACTGGAAATGCTAACTTCAAAGCTGCCGTTAATAGCAAGTTTGCTAAACCAACGGGTAGTAAAAACTTCCATCCTAAATTTAGCAATTGATCGATTCTGACGCGAGGTACTGTCCAGCGTACTAAAACTGCTAAAAAGACGAGGAAGTAAGCTTTGAGTACGGTCATACCGATGCCCAAAGAAGCGGTGATAATTTGTAACCAGGAATTAGTTTCGCTGACTCCAATCCAACTGGCTAATTTTTCAATGGGAACCGGGAAATTCCATCCTCCCAAATATAGAACAGCGAAGATTAAAGCAGAGAGAACTAAGTTAACGTAAGAACCAAGATAAAAGAGGGCAAATTTCATCCCCGAATATTCGGTTTGATAACCTGCAACTAATTCTTCTTCTGCTTCGGGAAGGTCAAAAGGCAACCGTTCGCATTCTGCTAAAGCGCAAATCCAAAAGATTAGGAAACCTAAAGGTTGTCGCCAGATATTCCAGCTGAAAATTCCTAAACTAGATTGTTGGTCTACAATGTCGATCGTACTGAGGCTATTCGACATCATCGCCACCGCAATCACCGACAAAGACAAAGGAATTTCATAACTAATTGATTGTGCCGCTGCTCTTAAGCCGCCCAGTAGCGAATACTTATTATTAGAGGCATAACCTGACATCAGCAGACCAATCGGAGCAATACTGGAAAAGGCAATCCACAGAAATACACCCATCCCAATGTCTGTAATCACCAAATTTTGTCCAAATGGCACAATTAAATAAGACAAAAATACTGGGATAACGACGAGAATTGGCCCCAGAGTGAACAAAATGCCATCTGTCTTAGCCGGAACTGTATCTTCTTTAAAAACCAGCTTAATTCCATCTGCTACGGGCGCTAATACGCCAAATGGCCCCATATACTCAGGGCCAATCCGTTGTTGAGCAGCAGCAGAAATCTTCCGTTCTAGCCAAACGGTAACTAGCACTCCTACCGTTGCACCAATAATCATTAAAAACATCGGTAGGGGAAGCCATAAGGCTTTAGCTGCTCCCGATGGGATGCCAAAGTCCGTGAGAGACTTAATAAAAATGCCTTGCAGGTCTATTCCTGAGTTCATGTTTGTCGATATTTTTCGTGACCTCGCCCAAACTCTGTTTATGAGTTTGTGAAGATTTTTTTAGGACTTCTCTGCATAGTATATCGTTGCAGGGACTACAGACCTGCACAGTTAATCACTATTTCTACTTATGATCACCCCTGAGATTGACTAATGACGACTGAGGGAGAGGTGGGGGGATGGGGAGGTAG
>NZ_JADEWG010000289.1 GCF_015207735.1 [Phormidium] sp. LEGE 05292 | reverse complement strand
CCCCTGCTCCCCTGCTCCCCTGCTCCCCTGCTCCCCTGCTCCTCTGCTCCCCTGCTCCTGTGCGACAAAAAACTCAGGTTCATCAGACAAATCAAAAGTCACGGTAACGCTAGCTTCAGCAGTACCGCGATTAGTTTGGTGATTGTGGTTAATCAAATCAGGTAAGCGTTCCGCACGCATCCCCTTAGAACTAGCAAGACCAAGACAAAACAACAGCGCGTCCAAAATGTTCGACTTTCCCGAACCATTTGGCCCAGAAACAACCGTAAACCCCGGCAGCAGAGGTACTTGGGAAGTGCCGCCGAAGGACTTGAAGTGAGTTAATTCCAGACGCTTGATATGAACCATTATGCGCTGGGCGACTAAGCATGAAAATACAACTGTATCAGCCAGTGTAGCGATTCTCAACAGGTTAGCATAGTTACCTTTCGGAAAACCAATCTTCCTTGTAAAAAAAATTGTGCCGAATTTTCCTGATTTACTTCCAGTTCCTCTGCTCTTTGCGGCTAACAGAGTATGTAACACTTTTGTAACAAATAAAAAATTTTCGTTTCAATACAAATATTAAGAGCTTGGGTGGGAATTATAAATTCAGCCAGGATTAAGCATTTTACCAATCAATGAAATTATTGCAGCGAACATAATCACAACTGAACTGGTATCAATTGTTATCGCTGTTCGGATACATTTTCTACTTTTTGACACTTAAGGAAAAATTACCATGACAGTCAATATTTACTCGAACCTTCCCGGAGACGGTTTTGAATCAGAAGAAACCAAGCTTTACAATCTAATCAACGAATATCGCGCCCAAAATGGACTAGCACCAATCGCAGCATCCAAAGCGTTGAGTACCGTTGCAAACCGCCACGTCCAAGATTTAGCAGAAAATATTGGTACTCTAACTCACTCTTGGAGTGATGCTCCTTATGACCCCAACAACCCTAGCACTTATCCCGCTATGTGGACAGCGCCCCAAAGGTTTAACACAGGGTACTCTGGAAATGGTTACGAAAATGCTTTTGGCGGTACAGGTAATTATGTAGCGACGGCGACGGATGCGCTACAAGCTTGGAAAAACAGCCCCGCACATAATGCAGCTATCCTCAACCAAGGAATATGGCAAAATCTTAAATGGAATGCTTTGGGCGTTGGTCTTTACAAAGGATACGCAGTTATATGGTTTGGCGAACAACCAGATTCTACAGGAACTCCTGCGCTTACCGCCAGCAATCCAATTTTAGGCACCGAAGGCAATGATACTCTCATGGGAACTGAAGGTGCTGATACCATTCTGGGTGCTGCCGGGAATGACATGATGTATGGCAATGGGGGTAACGACCTTCTCAATGGCAATCTAGGCGATGATATTATCAACGGCAATGTAGGCAATGATAGCATTTACGGTGGTAAGGGCAATGATATTCTTCTGGGTGGCAAAGATAACGATGTCTTGTATGGCAATTTAGGAAATGATGTTCTCTACGGCAATTTCGGTCAAGATACTCTCTACGGCGGTCAAGAAGCTGATACTCTTTATGGTGGTCAAGATAACGATCGTCTCTTTGGTGATTTAGGCAACGATATTCTTTCCGGTGATTTTGGTTTTGATACCCTAACTGGTGGCGATGGTAGCGATACTTTCGTGTTGCAATCAGATAAAGGGTGGGATGTAATTCTAGATTTCACCGATGGGGTTGATTTTCTGGGATTAAGTGCTGGTCTAAGTTTTGCTAATCTCTTAATTACTCAGGGTACTGGAAGTGATGCCGCAAATACCCTGATTTCTAGTAATGGACAATTGTTAGCTGTACTACAAGGAGTTCAATCTACTACCATTACTCAAGCAGATTTCCGTATTTTTTGACACTCACCGACTATCAAGGTACGGTGATTCTTCATTCATAGACTCAACTTGCTCTGACAGGATTACTCCAGCCAAAGTAGAGGTTAAATCTCCTGAAGCGTTCGGATCTTCGATCCAAGTTCCTGTATGCCCTACAGTACTCAAGGCTATTTTCAGGATATTGATAGCGGCGTTCCAATCCCTATCCAAAATAAATCCACATTTGCAAATATGGGTTCTTATGGATAGGGATTTTTTAACTATTGCGCCACAATTAGAGCATTCCTGAGAAGTGTAGGCAGGATTAACCGCAATAGTTATCTTGCCAAACTTAACACCGAAATACTCTAGCCATTTTCTGAACTGATACCAACCTGCATCATTAATAGATTTGGCAAGACAATGATTTTTAACTAAATTCTTAATCCTCAAATCTTCGTAAGCTACCAAATCGTTAGATTGGATTACGCAACGCGCCACTCTCTTGGCGTGTTCTTCACGTTGTCTACTTATTTTGAGGTGTACTCGACCTAATCTATTAACAGCTAATCGACGGTTAACAGAGCCTTTCTTCTTCCGAGAAACCCGTTTGTGTCTAAATTTTAGACGTTTCTCACTTGTGCGATAAAACTTGGGGTTAGGCTCCGAGTGACCATTTGAATCTGTGTAGAATTCTTTAATTCCTACATCCAACCCAATCGCCCTACCCGAAGGCTTACAATCTACTTTATTCCCAGCACTTATCAAGAACTGAGCATAGTAGCCATCAGCACGACGCACTAACCTAACTCGTTTTATCTGCTCTATTTGGTAGAAGTTTAAATCCCACGTTCCTTTGAGTTTTAGCTTGCCAATCCCTTTCTTGTCAGTAAAAGTGATTTGTTTTCTGTTCTCAGAAAGTGACCATCCCGAAGTTTTGTACTCAACTGAGCGACAGTTTTTCTTAAAGGTTGGATAGCCTTTCTTCCCTGGAATAGCTTTTTTACAGTTGTCGTAGAATCGAGCAATTGCACTATAAGCTCTTTCAATAGCAGCTTGGCAAGCACTAGAGTTTAAGCCTTTTACAAAAGGGAATTCTTGTCTCAATATTTTACTAAGGCGATACAAGTCTTTTTGCCCAACGCCTTTGTTATCCATCCAATGACGAACTGCTTTGTTGCGAACAAATTGAGATGTTCTAATCGCCTCATCAATGGCTATGTATTGAGTTGTTTTTCCCTTAGCTTTAAACTCTAGAACAATCATTTGCGTGGAAAAACCCTACGCAAATTTATTAACATAAATGAAAGCCGTCTTGCAAGGACGGGGCTTTAAACCCATTTTTTTTGGTAAGGCAGAAGGCAGAAGAGGTGGAGAGGTAGGGAGAGTTGAAGAGGTAGTTAAATCTTTTCCCCATCCCCCCATCCCCCCATC